>CALCHY010000252.1 GCA_937907415.1 uncultured Trueperaceae bacterium | reverse complement strand
CACTACTTCTGGGACACCGAGATCTACGTCCTCCCCTACCTGATCCACACGCGACCAGAGTTGGCGAGGGGAGCACTGTCGTTCCGCCACGCCATGCTGCCTGCCGCGCGGCGCAGGGCGCGGGTCATGGACGAGGCGGGAGCGCTCTTCCCATGGCGCACCATCAACGGTGAGGAGGCGTCGGCTTACTACCCAGCAGGCACGGCGCAATACCATATCGATGCCGACGTCACCTACGCCGTAGCCAAGTACCTGGCGGCAACTGCCGATGAAGGCTTCGCCGCGGGCATGGGCGTCGACATCGCCGTCGAGACTGCGCGCATGTGGGCCAGCCTCGGCTACTTCAAGTCCACTTCGTTCCACATCGCAGCCGTAACTGGCCCTGACGAGTACAGCGCCGTCGTAGACGACAACTTCTACACCAACGTGGCTGCGCGCTTCAACTTGCGCTTCGCCGCCGACCTCTGTGAGGACTTAGCCAGCCGCGACCCGCGCGCCTTCGAGGCCATCAAGTCGCGCCTCGACCTCTCCGCTAGCGAGCCGGCAGCCTGGCGGCGGGCAGCAGACGCGCTGCACATCGGCTTCGACCAGGAGCGCGGCGTGCACCTGCAAGACGCGCGCTTCATGGACCGCGAACCGTGGGACCTTGCGGCCACCCCGCCTGACCAACGCCCTCTGCTGCTGCACTACCACCCGCTCGTCATCTACCGCCATCAAGTCATCAAGCAGGCAGACCTCGTGTTGGCGCTTTACCTGTACGCCAGCGAGTTCACGCTGGCGGAGAAGCGCGCAGACTTCGACTTCTACGATCCACTCACGACCGGCGATTCGACCCTCTCAGCCGCCGTGCAGTCCATCTTAGCGGCGGAGGTTGGTCACGCCGACTTGGCGATGGCCTATTTCGAGCGCATGCTCTACGTCGATCTCAGCGACAGCCACCACAACACTGCCGATGGCGTGCACATCGCCTCAGCAGGAGGCACGTGGCAGGCGGTCGTCGGCGGCTTCGCCGGCATGCGCGACGACGGAGGCGAGTTGCGCTTCGACCCCCGACTGCCAAGCGGCTGGGAGACCCTAGAGTTCAAGTTGCGGTGGCGAGGGGCGCGGCTGTGGGTCAGGGTCGCTCACGACGCGTTGACCGTGGAGGAGGAAGGGTCAACTGGTCAGGACATCACCTTCTGGGTGCGCGGCGTGGAGTTCCGCCTGGCTGGCGGTCTAGTTACCGTGCGCCTCTGAGTGACGACGACCCTGCTCTAACCCCGCGCCTCCCACGCCAGCGCTGCCGGGTCGTAAGCGGCGCTCTGATGCCGGAAGTAGGCGTCGTACAGCTCGGCGTAATGCCCACGCTGCTCGAGCAGCTGCGCGTGGGTGCCTTGCTCGACGATCGCGCCGTGCTGCAACACGAGAATGCGGTCCGCCGCCCGCACCGTCGACAGGCGGTGCGCGATGACGATGGACGTGCGTCCAGCGAGCATCTCGTCCAGCCCCTCTTGGATCTGCGCCTCCGTGAGGGGGTCGACGCTGGCGGTGGCCTCGTCGAGGATCAGGATGCTCGGGTTCTGTAAAAGCACGCGCGCCATGGCCACGAGTTGCCGCTGACCCATCGATACGCCGCGGCCAGCCTCACCTACTTCCGTATCTAGGCCGTTCGGCAGGGCGTCAAGCCAGTCGCCGCCGCCGATGCGTCCAGCTACTGTCGCCACCTCGTCGTCGGTTGCGGACTTGCGGGCGTACCTGATGTTGTCCCTAACGGTGCCAGAGAAGAGGAAAGGCGACTGCTGCACCACGCCGAGGTGGGCGCGGTACCAGTCGAGGTCCAACTCCCGGATGTCGTTCCCGTCGATCAGGAGACGCCCACTCTGGAACTCGTAGAAGCGCGCGACGAGCTTTCCCAGACTCGACTTACCTGCACCCGTGTGGCCGACGAGGGCGACCGTCTCCCCCTCACTGATCTCGAGGTCGAAGTTGGCAAGCACCGTCTCCTGCGCCGTGTAGCGGAACCCTAGCGCCTCGAAGCGTATGTTGCCCTTCACTTCCGGCCGGAGCGCGCCGGTCTGCACGACGCGCGCCTCCGCGTCTATGAGGGCGAAAACCCGCTCGCTGGCGGATAGGCCCAGCTGGAACTGGCTCCAGAACGAGGCGATGGAGGTAAGCGGGAACCAGAACATGGCGACGGCCTGGACGAACAGGAACCACTCGCCTGCGGAGATGTCGCCGCCGAGCGCGCGCGTGCCACCGAAGTAGATGATGAGCGCCGTGCCGATGCCGCCTACGATGCCGAGCACCGGGAAGATGGCCGTGAAGATGTAGCCCTGCAGCAGGTTGAGGTGATACGAGCGGTCGTTCACCCCTACGAACTGGCGGTAGATGGCCTCCTCTTGCCTGAACGCCTTCGCTACGCCGATGCCCGTGATCGACTCCTGCACGTTGGCGTTCACTTCGGCGAGGACGCGCCTGGCTTGCTGCGTGACTTGGCGTGCGATGTGCCTGAAGGCGAGGGCGATGGCCACCACGACTGGCGCGACGCCGAGCGCGATGAGGGCAAGCCTGACGTCGATGTACAGGAGCACGCCGATGAGGATGGCGACTTGCAGTACCTGGCTGATGAGGTTGAGGGTGAGGGTGACGACGTTGGAGAAGTCCTGGGTGTCGGACGTGACGCGGCTGACGATCCGGCCCGTTGAGTACTCGTCGTAGAACGACATGTCGCGCTGCATGACCGCGTCGAACGCGTCGTTGCGGAGCTTCAGGACGACGTCACCGACGGCGCGGGCGGTCAACCATTGGCGCAGGAAGTTGAAGACCCACGAGAGCACACCCGCCGCCAGGAACGCGGCCACCAGCCACAGCGTGCGCTGCCAGATCACTGCGCGCAGGTCGGTGACGCCCGTCAAGCGGTCGATGCCAACAGAAACGAGTATCGGGAGTACGGCGTCGAGCGTGGCGGCGAGGAACACGCTGACGCCCACCACCAGCATGATCGGCAGGTACGGCCTGAAGTAATGGAAGATGCGCCTGACTAGCTGGCCGTCACTGTACTCGCGGTCGTAACCCTCGGCCTGCAGGCCGTCCATGATGAAGCCCATCAGTCGTACCTCAGGAAGATGCGGCGGTAGAGGTCGTTGCGTTCCAGCAACTCGGCGTGCGTGCCTCGGTCGACGAGACGACCGCCTTGCAGCACGAGCACCAGGTCGGCGCGGCGGATCTGCGCCAGGCGGTGCGTGATCATCAGCGTCGTGCGCCCTTCTAGCACGACGTTGATGGCGCGTTGGATGGCGTCTTCGGTTGCGCTGTCGATGGCGCTTGTCGAGTCGTCGAGGATGAGTACGCGCGGGTCAGTGAGTAGCGCCCGCGCTATGGCGAGGCGTTGCCGCTGCCCGCCAGAGAGCGTCTCGCCGCGTTCGCCGATCACGGTGTCGTAGCCGTCCTGAAAACCCATGATGAACTCGTGCGCCTGCGCGGCCTTGGCCGCCGCGACGATGTTCTCGCGCGTAGCTACCTCTCCCAAACCGAACCCGATGTTCTCGGCAACGGAGCGTGAGAACAGGAACACGTCCTGTTCGATGACCGACACTTGGGAGCGCAGCGCCTCGAGGTTCCAGTCGCGCACGTCTATCCCGTCGATGAGCACGCGGCCGGAGGTGGCGTCGAAGATGCGGTTGACGAGCCGCGTGACGGAGCTCTTTCCCGAGCCCGTCTGACCGACGATGGCCACGGTTTGCCCTGGCGCCACGTCGAACGACACGTTCGTTAGTGCTTCGCGCGTTCCCTCGCCCTCGTATGCGAACGTCACGTTCTGGAACTCGATGGCGCCAGCTATGCGCTCTGCGTGGCCCTCCAGGTTCTCGTCCATGTCGACTTCCGAGGTGATGAGCTCGAGGATGCGCCTGGCGCCTGCCAGGCCCATCTGCACCAGGTAGAAGGTGAAGATGGAGATGAACGCCGGGAAGCGCATTACCCCCATGAGGCCGATGTAGGCGACGAGTTCGCCGGTGGTGATGGCGCCCAATGACACGAGGTAGAGCCCGTGCGCGAAGGCGCCCGCCAACGCCAGGCCGATGAACAGCAGCGGTAGGTAGCGCGCTTGAACTAGCCCGGCGGCCACGAAGTGGTCGCGGAACAGCCGCGCATTGCGCGCGAACTTGAGGCGCTCTGCGCCCTCCTGCACGGTCGACTTGACGACCATGATGCCCGTGATCGTCTCGTTGAGGCTGGCGTTGAGCACCCCGAACTGCTGCCGCTGCGCGCTAGAGACGGGGTTCAGTTGGCGCATGTAGGAGCGCAGCGCGAAGTAGAAGACGATGACGAACAGCCCTGGCGCGAGGAGCAGGCGGGCATCGATCGCCGCGATGAAGATCATGGGGACGATGAGGCTGACCAGCGATTCGGTGATGAGCCCGACGCCCGGGTTCATCATGGGGTTGAG
This sequence comes from uncultured Trueperaceae bacterium, assembly GCA_937907415.1. Next base: position 15,224 of record CALCHY010000252.1, on the reverse strand, counting down.
TTGCCTGACGTCGTTGGCGGCGCGCGCCATGATGTCGCCAACGCGGTTGCGGTTGTGGAAGGTCTGGCTCTTGCCGAGCAGGCTGATGTAGAGCTCGCGGCGCGTGTCGCGCTCGAGCCGCTGCCCTAGGGTCTCGACCGAGAAGCCGCCAGCTAGGTCGAGCAGCCCGCGCAGCGCGACCATGCCGAGGATCAGTAGCGCGACGCGCAGCACGTCGCGGGCGACCGCGCTGCCGGACAGGACGAGGTCGAAGGCGCGCCCCGTTTCGGAAGGGATGGCGGACGTCAGCACCGTCGAGCTGATCGAGCTGACGAAGAACGCCGCCAGCAGCGGCCAGTTGACGAGCAAGTGCGAGACGATCCACCGCAGCGGGGAGCTGCGGTCGTAGTGGCGCTCACCAGTTACCGTGAACTCACCTGGCCCCGAACGATTGACGGTGCTGCTTAACGACATCTACCCTCCGGATGACGAACGCCAGTCTATTCCGAGAGGGCAGGCCGCTGCCGTCGCGCGCCCACAAGGGCGCTTATGACCGCCACCACGAGCGCAACGGCCAATAGGGTGCTGCCAGCGTAGAGCGCAACGGTTGCGCCATGGGCGGCTCCGCCGATGGCTTCGCCGACCGCGCCGGCGAGCGCAGGCCCAACCGCCTGACCGGCCGCGAACGCCGCGGTCGACAGCGCCATGGCCCGTGGCCACGCGCTGGCGGGCAGCCGCTCCCTGATGAGTTCAGTGATCGCCGTGATCACCCCGAGGAACGACAGCCCGAACAGGATGGCCGAGGCGTACGGCACGGCGGTGATGAGCGCCGGCAGACTTGAGATGAGCAGCGCAGCCAACACCAGCACCTGAGCGGCTGGCCCCTTTAGCCTGCCGCTGATCGGCCCCCACACGGGGCCGTTGAGGGTTGCGCCGACTCCAAGCAACAGCCAGAACGGCCCGGTCCCTACGCTCAGGCCGTTGGTCACGAAGGTCATGTACGCGATGTACCCGGCGCCGTAGAGCCCGTAGCTGAGGAGCGCCGGCCAGATCGACGCGATGGTACCGGTCCCGGTGGCCGCTGCGCTGCTAGCGGCTGGCGCCGCGGCCCGCGCGCTCCCTTCCGCGGCCTGAGCCAGGGCGGGCCCGGCGCCCTTGCCACGCGGCCCGGTCGGCGACGGAGCAGCGGGCTGCGCCAACCGCGGCCACGCGCTCAACGCCAAGCCAGAAAGGGCAAGGGCGAGAAGCCCGAGCCACACCCAGGCCGCCTGCCAGTCGCTCGCCAATGGAATGACGGCAGTCGACACTGCGATGCCAACCCCGATGCTCCCGAAGTACAGACCTAGTGCCAGTGCGCGGCCACCAGAAGCCATCACGAGAGCGGCGCCACCGACGAAGACCATGGCCCCCAAGGCGCCTTGCGCGAGCCGCAGGGCGCTCATGACCCAGAACGGCGGTGCGACCGCCATGAGGAGTAGCGTGGCGCATTGCAGGAACGCCGCTAAGTAGAAGCCGCGCCGGTAGCCTACGGCGCTCAAGATGCGGTGACTCACGAGCGCACCAAGCAGGTAGCCGCCGGTGTTCATGCTGCCTAGCAGTCCCGCCCGGCCGATGCCGAGGTCGAGCGCGACCAGCATGTCAGGTAGCACCAACGCGTATGCGAAGCGCCCAACGCCAAGCGCGGCCCCCGGCCCAAGCCCGACGAGTACGGCGGCAAGTACTATCCTCAGGTCACTCCTACTGGTGGGCGATGGGGCCGATATCACGCTCCAGACGGTATCAGTTACGAGTAGAATCGGAGCGGAATCGTCTCTACCACCGGAGGAATCTCAAATGCATCTGTTACGCCCCCTGCTGCTCACCTCTCTGATCGCGCTTGCCAGCACCGTCATGGCTCAAGCCATGCCCCGCGAAGTCAGGCTGAGCATCCTCCAAGCTGTCGTGCAGATCATCCCGTTCGACACGGACGCCGACGAGCTGGTTGGTTGGTCTGGTTCCGGCACCATCATCAGTCCCTCTGGCTACGTCCTAACCAACTTCCACGTTGCTGGCGACCTCGACACGCGCCGCAACTACGAGTGGCACACCATCTGGGTTACGGACCCTGACTTCACGGATCAGCCGCCTGAGTTCTACTTCTGGGCGCAGTACGTGGCTGGCGACCCGACGCACGACCTCGCGCTCCTCAAGATCGTCGAGTGGTTCGACGAGGAGCCCGTCGACCCCAGCTTCGTCTTCCCGCACGTGCAAGTCGGCGACTCCAACCAACTGATACCCGGCGACCCGATAACGATCGTCGGCTACCCAGGCATCTCTGGTTCGACCGTCACCTTCACGGCCGGCCTCATGTCTGGCTGGGTGGGTGAGAACTTCGAGAGCGGCGGCAAGCAGTGGATCAAGACGGACGGCAAGATCGCCCACGGTAACTCTGGCGGCGGCGCTTTCGACGAGAACGGCTACCTGATCGGCGTGCCGACGGCCGGGCGCACCGTGAAGTACGACGAGTTGGACACCGAGGAGCAGGCGTATGTGCGGCCCATCAGCCTCGGTTGGGCCCTCATCGGCCCCAACGTTCCGGACGTGGCGCGCGCCAAGAGCAGCACTGGCGTTCGCGCAAGCACTACCCCGGCAACGTCTACCCCGACGCCTGCAGCTACCGAGCCGAGCGGCAGCGGCGTCGGCCCGTGCGACTTCTGCACCGTCGCCGAGTTGGCGCTCGGCACTCAAACGAGCAACGTCATCGGCGGAGTAGTCGACTACATCAACTTCCACACGTACACCGTCACCGTGCCAGCTGGCACGCCGAGCCTCACCATCCTGCTCGACTCGGATCACGACCTCGACATCGCCGTCAAGTACGGCTCGCCGGTCGAAAGTTGGGCCGACGACGCCGACTGGGATTACCGGGACCTCACCGAGGCGCCAGGCGGCGCCTTCACCATCGCCCTGCCGACGCCTGGCGTTTGGTACGTAGACGTGATGCAGTACTACGAGGACGAGGCCACGAACTACACGTTGTCCGCACGTTGAGGCGTTAACGACGCTCTCACGCATCTCGGGCCCACTCACAGGTTGCCCGTCACGCGCCGCCGACGTATCATTACGCGCTGCACGCCGCGCCTGACCACCAACTTTGGTCGGCGCGCTGCGCAACGTGCGCCCGTAGCTCAGTTGGATAGAGCGGGGGACTCCTAAGCCCTAGGCCGCAGGTTCGACTCCTGCCGGGCGCACCACGCTTTCTGCTCCGCCACGGTGGGGCGCTTCGGGAGAAGCGCGGCCGTCGGCCGGTTCCGGTCGCCGCGGCGGCCCAGGTGGTGACCCAAGTGAAAACAGCTTCGTTACTTCGCGCGCTCGCGGCGCTCCTCGCCATATCGTCGGCCAGTGCAGCCAACGACCTGATCGTAGGCGTCATCGCCACGCGCTCGACCCCTGCCGGGGCAGCGCAGACGCTAGTAGCCACCTCCTGGGCCGCGCAACTGCGGGCCAGCGGTGGGATCTTCGGCCAACCCGTGCGCCTACTACTTGGCGACGACGGCGGCAGCCCGGAAGCGGCCGTGGCTCTCGCCCAAAGCCAGCTCGACGCCGGCGCGCTCGCCATCGTCTGTTGCACGGCGGCGGCCGCCACCGAAGCGGTCGCGGGGTTCGCCGAGAGCGTTGGCGTGGCGCTCCTGTCCCCCATCCCGTGGCCGGGGCCGAGCAACGCGAACTATTGGGCGTTCTCGCTGGCGCCATCAGACACTGACGTCCTCTCGGCGATCGTGGCCGACGCGTACCGCCGCGGCCGCCCGAGCCTCGCGCTGCTGGCACCGGACAACGAGGCGACGGCGGCCGCAGCCCGCGACCTTGAGGCGCTCGGCGCGCTCGTCGGGATCCGCTTGGCTGCTGACACGCGCTACCCGGTTGGCCAGTCGGAGTTGCGGCCCGATGCATTGCTCGTTGCGAGCGCTCGCCCCGGTGGTGTGGTCGTGTGGGGCACGGCGGCAGAGGTAGCCGCAGGCGCCAACGCACTGCAGCGCCGCGGTTACGAGGGCGCCGTTTACGGCCGAACGGGCATCTTGTATGCGGGTGGGGAAGCACCGGCATGGCGTGCGGTCGTCGACCTGCTCTTCGCAGTCGCCCCCGCCGTCGTGGCTACGCCAGGCAGCGCCGAGGCTTACGTGCTTCCTGGCGAACGCGAAGGCGGAGCCCTCGGCACTTGCGTGGCGGCGGCGGAACGCGACGCCGCGCGACTACGTGTCGCCACGGCAGACACCACTCAAACACTCGCGGCCGCCCCCGTCCTCGGTGGGCTCGACCTCGTGGCCGCCGCCTTCGAGCAACTCCTCGCCCTGCAGATCCCCCTAACGAACGAGGCGGTGGTGCGCCAGGCGCTGCGCGACACCCTCGTCGGCCTGCCGGTGCAGTGCAGCGGCGCCGGCGCACTCGACCTCGAGGATGGACGAAAGAGTGCGGTGCTGCCGCGTAGTCTCGCCATCGCTACCGCCACACCGACCGGTCTAGTCGCGAAATAGCTGCGGCCCTGCAGGATTAGATTTGCTTGACCGACCAGTCTAGCTACCAACTAAGTGAAGCGTCATCCGGCGCTACGCGACCCGAAGAGTAGACTTACAGCAATGACAGAGAGAACTCAGGCCCTAAAGTACGAGCTCGAGACGCTGGAGCGCAGCCTCTCGGACCCGGCGCTGTTAGCTGACGCCACCGGGTACCGAAAGACGATGCAGCGCTACAGCGAGGTCAAAGAGATCGTCGACGCTGCGCTACGTGTGGAGCACCTCGAAACTCAACTCGCCGACCTCGACGAGCTCCTAAGCGACGCCGACCTCCGAGCAGAAGCCGAGAGCGAGGCGGAGCGCCTAACCGCAACCTTGGAAGAGCGCCGCGCCGAACTCGACATCCTGCTGACCCCTCGCGACCCGTACGACAATAAAGACGTGATCGTTGAGATCCGGGCGGCGGCAGGCGGCGACGAGGCCTCGCTGTTCGCACGCGAGATGCTCGGCATGTACCTCAAGTACGCAGCCGACCTCGGTTACAAGACCGAGCTCCTCGACTCGCACGCGACCGAGGTAGGCGGCCTAGCGAAGGTCTCCCTCGCCGTGAACGGCAAGGGCGCCTACCGGGCTTTCAAGTTCGAGTCGGGGGTGCACCGCGTTCAGCGCGTGCCCGCCACCGAGGCGCAGGGGCGCATCCACACGAGCACGGTCACAGTAGCCGTACTGCCGGAGGCAGACGACGTCGACGTGCACCTCTCCCCAAGCGACTACCGCGTAGACGTGTACCGCTCGAGTGGCCCAGGCGGCCAATCGGTGAACACGACGGACTCCGCCGTGCGCGTGACGTTCCACCCAGGCCAGGAAGACGAGATCATAGTCACGTGCCAGGACGGCAAGTCGCAGATCAAGAACAAGGAGCGCGCCCTCACCGTCCTAAGGTCGCGGCTCTTGGAGCGCGAACGCGAGCGCGCGCAGAGCGAGGCGCGCGAGGCGCGGCTCGTGCAGATCGGCACAGGCGACCGCTCGGAGCGCATCCGGACCTACAACTTCCCGCAGTCACGCGTCACGGACCACCGCATAGATTTCACGACGCACGACCTAAGCGGCGTGCTCAGCGGTGACCTCGAGGAACTGACCGCTGCGCTCCAGTCGGAAGAACAGACGCGCCTAGCGCTCGCGGCCGCCAAGGCAGGTGGCGACGACCTCGCAGGCCGGATCCGTGGCGCGGCGTGAGTTCGTCGTTGCCGCGGCCATCTTGCTCGACCCGATGGGTCGAGTGCTGCTCGTAGGCAACGACTGGCAAGGTCACGGGCGCGTGCGCTACACCCTCCCTGGTGGAGTGGTTGAGCGCGGCGAGTCGACCCTAGACGCCCTCGGACGCGAAGTGCGTGAGGAGACGGGTCTCGAGGTCACCTCCATCAAGCACCTCGCGTACGCCGTGCACGTCGAGGATAGGCGCCGCAACGATCGCGCCGTCTCGTTCGCGTTCGTCGCGGCATACGAGGGACTTCTCAACCCGAAGGACCCGGACGGTTTCATTGTCGAGGCGCGCTTCTTCCCCGTCGAGGAAGTAGCGACCATCGTGCCGATCCCCCCGCTCCGGGACCCTCTCGTGAACTACCTGCGCGAGCGCGTGCCTGGCAAGTTCTACGCCTTCGCGGGCTGGGACGGTCGTGCGGGGCGCGTGGTGTGAGCGCAGCAACCTAAACGACTAGCGGCGGGCTTGAACGCCAGGCCCGCCGCCGATCAGCGCTCTTCAGTTCACATGTTTGAGATGAGCGCGTCGCCGAACTCGCTGCACTTCAGGAGCTGGGCGCCATCCATGAGGCGGTGGAAGTCGTAAGTAACGCGCTTCTGGCCGATGGTCTTGCTGGTGGCGTGCAGTACGAGGTCGGCGGCCTCCGTCCAGCCCATGTGCCGCAGCATCATCTCGCCGGACAGGATGACGGACGACGGGTTGACCTTGTCCTGGCCCGCGTACTTTGGCGCGGTGCCGTGGGTGGCCTCGAACACGGCGTGCCCAGTCAAGTAGTTGATGTTCGCCCCCGGAGCGATGCCGATGCCCCCGACCTGAGCGGCCAGCGCATCGGACAAGTAGTCGCCGTTGAGGTTGAGGGTGGCGATGACGCTGTACTCGCTAGCTCGGGTGAGGATCTGCTGGAGCATGGCGTCAGCGATGACGTCGTTGACTACGATGTCGGCCCCGGTCCGCGGGTTCTTGAAGGTCCGCCAGGGACCGCCGTCTAGGAGCTGCGCCCCGTACTCGCTATCGGCGAGCTCGTAACCCCAGTCGCGGAAGGCGCCCTCCGTGAACTTCATGATGTTGCCCTTGTGCACGAGCGTGACGGACCGCTTGTCGTTCTCGATGGCGTACTCGAAGGCGGCGCGCACGAGGCGTTTGGTGCCCTCGCTCGACACGGGCTTGATGCCGATGCCACTACTGCCAGGGAAGCGGATCTTACTGTAGGCCGCTGGGAACTCCCGCTCGAAAAGCGCCAGGAAGCGCCGCGCCTCGTCGCTGTCCTCGCGAAACTCGATGCCGGCGTAGATGTCTTCCGTGTTCTCGCGGAAGATGATCATGTCGACGTCTTCTGGGCGCTTCACGGGGCTAGGCACACCAGTGAAGTACTGCACGGGACGCACGCAGGCGTAGAGGTCGAGCAGTTGACGGATGGCTACGTTGATGCTGCGGATGCCGCCGCCGACGGGCGTGGTCAGCGGGCCCTTGATGCCGATGAGGTACTCGCGCAGGGCGTCCACCGTCTCGTCGGGCAGCCACACCTGCTCGCCGTACACCTCGTTGGCCTTGTCGCCAGCGAACACTTCCATCCACGCGATCTTGCGCTTGCCGCCGTAAGCCTTGTCGACGGCGGCGTCGAGCACGCGTTGGGAGGCGCGCCAGATGTCTGGCCCTGTGCCGTCGCCTTCGATGTAAGCGACGATGGGTCGGTCTGAGACGTGCAGGTGCCCGTCCTGCAGCACGATGCGGTCCCCGTCTGGGACCTTGATGTGACGGTAGCTCATGCTCTCCTCTTTCATGGGCCAGCGGCCATTCGTGGGACCTTATCGGCATGCTGGCCGGCATTACCTGGCGTGCTTGGCATGGTGCGGCGGCGCGAACCACAGCTACCGCGCACCGCCGGGTTAGGTGGCAGCAGCTTACCACGCACACTGCGCGTCTCAGACGAGCCCTATGGACAGGGACGAGCGTGAACTGGCGGTAGATTGCGGGCAGATGGCTGGTCAACGTCAACCGTCAGTCACCCCGCACGGTCTCGGTGCGCCCCTGCCCCGCTCCTTCTACGAACGGCCAGCGGACGAAGTCGCTCGGGCGCTACTTGGCGCCTACTGCATCGCTCGCACCGGCACTGGTGAGGGCAAGGTAGCCCGCATCGTCGAAGTCGAGGCCTACCTCGGCGAGGCGGACGCCGCCTGCCACGCCGCGCGCGGGCTAACGCCCCGCACGCGCACCCTCTACGGCCCTCCGGGCACCGCCTACGTTTACCTCGTGTACGGCGTGCACGAGCTCTTCAACGTCGTGTGTCAGCCAGTCGGCGAGCCACACGCGGTGCTCGTGCGCGCCGTCGAACTCTGCAATGGCGAGGCGAGCGTAGGGGCCGGCCCTGGCAAGCTAACGCGCGCGCTCGGCATAACGCGCGAGCACGACGGAACGGACCTGCTCACCGGCCCTATCACCCTGCATGCTGGGCGGCCGCCGGCGCGCACCACGGTCACGCCTAGGGTGGGCGTGGCGTACGCGGGAGCGTGGGCGGCCGCGCCCCTGCGCTACTTGGACGCAGACAGCAGAGCGGTTTCGCGGCCGCCAACTAGCCGGATCGGCGCGCCTTAGTCGTCGCGCGGCGCGTCTTCGAACTCGTCCAGCGGCGTAAGGGCGCGGTCGCGGAGGCCTGCGACGAACGGCTCGACGTGGATCGTCGTCACGAGGTCCGCTAGTTGGGCGTGCAACGCGTCTTCGACCCGCCCGACGAGCGCGTGGGCGTCCTCCACGGTCATGGTCGGAGCGACGAACACGTCGACCTCAGCGAAGCGCGCGCGGCCAGAGCGCCGCGTACGCAGTCGGTGGAACCCTAGGATATCGGGCGCCTTCTCGAGCACACCCAAGATGATGGCCTCCTCCGCCTCAGGGAGGCGCTCGTCCAGGAGGCGGGAGAGCGACTTACGCATGACGCCGACGCCGACGAAGACGATGTTCGCGGCCACGGCAAGGCCAACGAGCGGGTCGAGGGCCTGCCAACGCGTCAGGTGCACGAGCGCTACGCCGACGACCACGCCAAGCGACGTGACCACGTCGGTGAGGATGTGCCTGGCGTTGGCCTCGAGTGCGTCCGACCGCCCGCCGCGCGCCACCCTGAACAGGTAGAGGGCAAGCGCGCCGTTAGCGAAAGCTGCGATGAGCGACACGACGACACCGAGCCCCACGTTAGTGAGCTCCTCCGGTCTGAAGAGCCGACCGATGGCGGTCCAGGCGATGGCGCCCGCCGCCACGAGGATGAGGGCAGACTCTAGGACGCTCGAGAAGTACTCTGCCTTCGAGTGCCCATAAGGGTGGCGGTAGTCGGGCGGCGCCTCGGAGACGCCAAGGGCGACGATGAGCACCGCAGCTGCGACGAGGTTGACGAGCGATTCGGCCGCGTCGGACAAGAAGCCGATCGACCCCGTGAGCAAGTAAGCGGCGAACTTCAGTCCGAGGATGGCTACCGCGGCGACTAGGCTCAACCAGGCCGCGTGATTGCTCCGTCTGTCGCCTACGCTGGTCGCCTTGCTACCAGCGGCGTCCATGGCCCGCTTAGCTGTCCGCCCGACCGGCATCGGCCGAACCAGCGGCCCGCTCGGTGCTCTCGTCGTCGGACGCCGGCTCGTCGGCGTCCGCCTCGTATGCTTCGTAACCCCATTCGTCTGGGGCTAGCTCGAGCGGTACCTCACCACTCGCCATGCGCTCGAGCAGTTCGTCGAGTTCGTCGCCCTCGTAATCGGTAACGGTCTCGGCGATGATCGCGAGGGCACGCTCGCCGTCCGCCTCGGGCACGAGCACGTAGCTCGTCTGGGCGCTAGTCGATCCGAGGTGCGAGAAGACGTCTGCGAGCATGTCGGCGCCGCGCACCAGGGTGACAAGGCCTTCGTCTTCTAGGATCGCGGCCACCATCTCGCCGAGCGGCGCCGCAGGTGCTACGTCGACGATAGTCCAGCTATCGCCGTTGATCATCACGCTTTTACCCAGCATGTCAGACCCTTTCAAGTTGGCGCGGCCGGCGGCGCCGACCGCCGTGGAGCTAGGCGCAGGCGCCGAGGTGACTGTTGGAGCGCCGGCCGCGGCCCCAGCGGCGGTGTGACCCGCGCCGAGGAAGGCAGTGATGAACTCGCGGTAGGCGGCCCTCGCACCAACCAGGTCGGCGACTGCCACGCTCTCGTTGGTCGTGTGCGCCAGCTCTTCCTCTCCAGGCCCGAACCCTATGACCGGAGCGCCCTGCTGCGCTAGGTGGGGCGCGTCCGTGCAGAACCACCAGACGCCCTCCGAGAACTGCCTGCCCTGTTCGGCGACGGCCTTACCGAACGCCTTGCGCGCCTGGTGAACGGCGGCCGCCGTCGAGTCGGCTAGGTAGGCCGGCGCGGCGCGCAGCGAGTCCTCACCGGAACGGCCGTTGGCGGCGCGACCTAGGCCGATGACGATGCGGTCGTCATGCGCGATGCTCTGCAGGCGCTCGAGGACGGAGGCCACCGTCTCGCCTGGCAGCGAGCGGTAATCGACGGTGAGGACCGCCTCTCCAGGCACCACGTTGGTGGCGTCGGCTGGGGAGGACACGAGCCGCGTCGGCGTGGCGCTGGCGCTGCCGAGGACCGGGTCGCTCGGTAGCTCGAGCCCCTCTAGCGCCAGCAGGTAGCGCGCGGCGTGAGCGAGGGCGTTCTCACCCAATGACGCCTTGGCCGCGTGCGCTATGGCGCCCGGGAACACGACCTCGACGACCATGCTGCCGCGGTGCCCCAACATCAGTCGCAGTTTCGAGGGTTCACCGAGGACTACGGCGTCGTAACGGAGCGTCTTAGCCAAGTGCCGTGAGCCCGCGCCGCCGACCTCCTCCTGCACGACGCCGCTAACGATCAGGGTGCCGCTGAACCCGCTTGCGGCGGCGTCTGAGGCGGCGAACACCATGCTGGCGAGGGCGCCCTTCATGTCGCACGCCCCTCTACCCCACAACCTGCCTTCCGCCACCACGCCAGCTAGGGGCGGGTGGGGCCAGCGGCTGAGATCGCCGACCGGCACGGTGTCGAGGTGGCCGTTGAGCATGAGCGTCGGCCCGGGTCCGCGCCGCATGATGCCGATGGCGTTGCCTACCTCATCGAGGTAAGCCTCGTCGAACCCGTGCGCCTCGAAGGCGGCTAGGAGCACGCGCGCGGCTGGCCCCTCTGCACCTGATGGGCTGGGGACGCGGATGAGCGCGGCGGCGAGTTCGACCAACGGTTCAGTCACCTCGCCATCTTACGAACTTTCGCAGCGCTGCTCGTTCCCAGGCGCGTATCCTCCCTGTGAGATGACAGAGTCAGCGACCGCGCCAGCGAACTCTCGCTGGACCTGCCCGGCCTGCGGGCACGTGATGCTCGCCGGACTAACGTGCGACCTGTGCGGGGTGGCGCGCCGCATGACGGACGATCCGCCCCTCGACATCCCCTACCGCCCCCGCCTGACGCGCATTCCAGCCTTCTGGCTGAGCATGATGTGGGGCGTGGCAGCGCTCGGCGGCGTCGCCTTGTGGCTGTCGCCCGTCGCCAGGGGCACGCTAGGTAACGTGTTCCTCATCGGGGAGATAGTGGCCTCGGGTAGCGCGGCCGTTTCTTCCCTCTTCACGGCCCTGTGGCACCGCCTCTTCAACGAGCTCGAGCTCGTCGTGCCCGCGCACGTCAAGACCGGGGAGCCACTAGTACCAGTGGTCAGGCTGGTGCCGTACGAGACGCTCAACAACGTGACGGTCAAGGTCAAGCTCGTCGACCGCTACTTTCAGAAGTCGCAAGACGGCGTCGAGCGCGCCCAGCGCGAGCTGGCGAGCATCACTCCGTTGAGGCGCGCCCGCCTGCGTGGCCGGCGCCTCACGAGCCTGAGCGCCGACTTCGTTGCGCCGTTCCCAGATACACCGCACGAGAGCATCCAGGCGGACATCATGGCCGACGTCCTCGGCCTACTCTCGTTCGCCGTGCCTGCGTTGGCGTGGCAGGCGCGGAACTTGCGTGAGCATGGTGGCTATTACGTGGAGGCCAAAGTGCGCGTTGGGTTCTTGAGCAGGAAGTACCACAAGCGCGTCATCACCTACTACGTAGGCGGCAGCTTCCACGTTGGGTGACCAGGTCAGTCCGGCCCAAGCCAGCGGTAACGGGCTAGGTCGACGCGGTCGTCCGTGACCACCACTCCCTCCGAACGCAGGAGCGCCACCTGCAACTCGCCGTTGCCGACCTTGTAGGTGGAGATGCCGCCGCTAGCGTTGATGACCCGCTGCCACGGCACGTCACCGTCCGCCTCCACAAGGCCGTAGAGCACGGCGCCCACCTGGCGGGCGTGATTGGGCCACCCGGCCATGAGGGCAACCTCGCCGTAGGTGGTGACCTTGCCTGCAGGAACGGCGCGCACGACAGCGAGAACGGCGTCTCGGAACGTTGAGTCCATGGCAGATGGTACTACCGGGCGGTCAGCTCCCCACTTCCGTTATCCTGGCGCAGGAGGCCGCGTGTTGGAGACCATCGTTCGCGTCGCGAGTTACTTGTTCCTCGCAGGGGTAGTGCTGCTGTTCAGTAGTGCGGTGCCTGCGGTCAGGAAGCGGTTGCCTCGCGCTTTCGCGGCCGGGTCGTTCATGGCGCTCGGCAGTTTCGTGCTCGTGCTCGTGGGGGCGCTGCTCTTCCGCTGAGCGGCCACCGCGCGAGCCGAACCGCACGGCTAGGGAGGTACGCGAGTTGCGCGCACACGTGATCACCTTCGGGTGTCAGATGAACGAGTACGACACGCACACCATTCAGTCCGAACTCGTGGCTGGCGGCCACGAACTAGTGCCCCAGCCGCTGGATGCCGACCTGCTGCTGCTCAACACCTGCGCGGTGCGCGGCAAGCCCGTCGAGAAAGTCATCAGCCTACTCGGCGACCTACGCAAGCAAAGGGCAGCAGGCCGTGAGGTCACACTCGGGCTCATGGGTTGCTTGGCGCAGCTCGACGAAGGGCGCGACCTCGCCGAGAAGTACGGCGTCGACCTGCTCGTCGGCCCTGGCGCCATCACCGACCTGGTCGCTGCCGTCGCTGAGCTCGAGGAACAGAGGGGCGCTGGCATCGTCGAGCGGCTCCGCTTCGACCCGGAGCTTCACGACCTCCTGCCTCCTCCGCCGACCGGTTTGTCTGGCTTCCTCACCATCATGCGCGGCTGCGATCACCACTGCACCTATTGCATCGTGCCTGACACACGCGGCCCGGAAGTGTCACGCCCCGTCGAGAGCGTGCTGCGCGAGGCGAGCGCCATGCGCGCTGCTGGCGTCCTGGAAGTCACGCTGCTAGGTCAGAACGTCAACTCTTACGGGCTGGCGGACCCGAGCCTGCCGCGCTTCCCCGCTCTGCTGCGCATGGTTGCCGACCTTGGCTTCCCGCGCGTAAAGTTCACGACCAGCCACCCGATGAACTTGACTAGTGACCTCATCGACGTGATCGCGGAACACCCGAACGTCTGCAACTTCATCCACCTGCCCATGCAGTCAGGTTCCGACCGCGTCCTCAGGCGCATGGCGCGCGAGTACCGCATCGAGCGCTATCTCGAGATCGTGAGGGAGGTCCGCGCGAAGATCCCAGGCGTCGTCATCTCCACCGACATCATCGTCGGCTTCCCAGGCGAGACCGAGGAGGACTTCCAGGCGACGCTGGCGGCTGCAGCCGAGGCGGGTTTCGAGCAAGCGTTCATGTTCATGTACTCGGCGCGGCCGGGCACCCCGAGTTACAAGCACTTCGAGGACATGCCTCGGCCCCTCAAGGTCGAGCGCCTACAACGCCTGATCGAGGAGCAGAAGGCGCGGAGCCTGCGCGCCAACGAACTCTTGGTCGGCACACAGTTGCGGGTTCTAGTCAACGACCTCAGTCGCGACTCGCGTCATGCCGTCGGCCACTCGGATCAGAACCACACGGTGCTCGTGCCCGCCGAGACCGTGCACAGCATGGGCGTCGTGCAGGTGACCGTCACCAGCGCCACCCCACATGCGCTCTACGGCGAGTTAGAGGGTGGGACCCAGAACGGCATCGAACTCGTGATGGCGTCGTGACTCGCGACCTGGCGGTCAGCGTGTTCGTCTCCTGGCGCGGTCGCGTGCTGCTGCACAAGCACCGCAAGCTGGGGCTGTGGTTGCCGCCTGGCGGTCACGTCGAGCCGAACGAGCTCCCGGACGACGCCGCCGTGCGCGAGGTGTTGGAAGAGACGGGCGTAAAGGTCGACCTGATCGGTCTACCGCCCTTCACAGCGTCGGGGCCGCGGCAACTCACGCGTCCGCGCGGGGTGCAGCTCGAGAGCATCGGGCCGAACCACGAGCACGTCGACCTCGTCTACCTCGCTCGCCCCACCGAACCGTACGGCGGCGAACTGCTGGAGGGCGAGGAGGGACTGGGCTGGTACGACGAGCCAAGCGCGACCGCCCTCGGCCTGACGCCAGAGCTGAGCGCCTGGGTTGCCCTCACCCTCAGCGAGTTGCCTTGACCTCGTAAGCCCCACTGATCATGGCTAGCCAGTCCTCTGCTTCGGCGGCCGAGCGCAGGCGCACGACCGTCAACTCTGGGCGTTCCTCGAGGACTCGGGCCACGCGCGTGGCAGTGCTAGAGTGCGTGCGCCACGCCCACCGGATGATGTGATCTCGGTCGACGAATATGCGCCACAGCCCGCGCTCTCGATTACCGTTCCACAACTCCTCACGCAGCAGGCGCCGCCAAAGGGTTCTCGAGATCACGCGCCGCATGACGAGGTCACGTGGGTAATCGAGCCACACCATGAGATCGGCGTTGGCGACTAGCAGCGGCCGCACCTGGTGGTACTGCCACTCCGTAACCCAACGCGGTTGGGCGACCAAGCGTTCGACGTCCGCGACGAACTCGCTGCGTGGCTGCCAGGCTGGCCCGTGGAAGAGAGCGTCTATCTCGGTGTGCACGAGCTCGAATGCCGCAGCCAACCGCCTAGCCAGCGTGGTCTTGCCTGCCCCGCTAGTGCCCGCCACGAGCACGCGTTCAGGCCGCAGCGGCAGCTGGTCATCGGAGCTAAGTAACGGCACGGCGCCAAGCCTACCCCCTTGCCAACGGCATAGACACCACCCGCGTAGCGCACTCGCCGCGCAACCATGTATACTCCCTCCGCTGCCACTAGCACCGCTTGTGTTGGGGGCCATGCCGCTCTCGTCGGGGCGTAGCGCAGTTTGGTAGCGCACCTGGTTTGGGACCAGGGGGTCGCTGGTTCGAATCCGGCCGCCCCGACCACGAACTTCAGCAGGCCCTCAGCCACGAGGTGGCGAGGGCCGCTCGAAGCACCAGGCGGGAGTAGCTCAGTTGGTAGAGCGACAGCCTTCCAAGCTGTATGTCGCGGGTTCGAATCCCGTCTCCCGCTCCATTACCTTGGCTTCAGGCAGACCGGCGCGCATTCAATGGCCTTCGGGGCGGAGGCGTGCACGCCTGGCAAACTAGGACGCTGGCGCGCACCAGTAGCTCAGTGGATAGAGCAGCCGCCTTCTAAGCGGTAG
>CALCHY010000251.1 GCA_937907415.1 uncultured Trueperaceae bacterium | reverse complement strand
GGGTGTTGCGGTGGAGGGCGAGCAACGTGGCGAACACCGTTGGCACGCCGGGGAACACCGTCACCCCCTCCTCGACGACGCGCTTGACGATGGCCGCCGGGAACGCGAAGGTGCGCTCCAGCACCAGCGTCGCGCCCAAGTGGACGGTCATGAGCGCCTGGTAGAGGCCGTAATCGAACGCCAGAGGCAGGAGGTTGAGGATCCTGTCGCTCTCGTCGAGGCGCAAGTACTCAACGAGGCTGCCCTGGGCGAACACCATGTTCTGGTGGCTGAGCATGACGCCCTTCGGGTTACCGGTGCTGCCGGAGGTGTAGACGAGGGCGGCGAGGTCGAGCGGGATGGTGCCGGGAGCCGAAACGTCGGTGGAGGTGGCGGCGGCGAGCGTGCGCTCGGCGTAGTCTGCCGCCGCGCCAACGGCTGGCGGTTCGTTACCCACGGCGCCGCTGGCGTGAACTAGCGCCTTGAGGTGCGGCAGGACCGTGTCAGCGGTCGCCATGAGGTTGGAAACGGCGCGCGCCAGGCGCCCCTCGCTAAGGACGGCGGCCGCGCCAGAGTCCGCCAGCACGTAATGGAGCTTGTCTTCCTTGGTCTGCGGGTTGACGACGATGAACGCGGCGCCGGCGTAAAGGGCGCCGTACACGCCGACGACGGTGTCGACGGAGTTCTCGAGGAACACGGCCACGCGGTCGCCGCGCTTGACGCCACTCGCCTGCAGTAGCGCGGCGAACCGCAACGAGCGCTCATGCAACTCGCGGTAGGTTACGCGCTCGTCCGCCGTGATCACGGCGATCTTGTCAGCGTTCGCCGCAGCGCTGAGCGTCAGACTGTCCTGGAGCAGCCTCGCGTACTTTCGAACCATCTGTCGTGCCTTTCCTGTCTCACTTGAACTCTGCTCGTAGTTCGCACTCAAAGTCTAGCTGGCGGCGCTCACGAGACCCTTACTGGACCAACGGCGGTCGCGCGGTCACCCTCGACCACGCGCGTGGCCACGGCTGGCGCGGCGAGCGTCGGGTTCCTCACCAACTGCTCGTGCAGCAGCATGGTGGAGAGTACGCCCACCAGTCCCATCTCGTCACTCTCGCTGAAGCCGACGTCCGCGTAACGCCGCGCCTTCTCGGCGAGCTTGACGACGTGAGCGGTGTTGAACAGCCCGCTGGCCGCAACGCGCTCGGGTGCGAGGAGGTCGCGCACGTAATCCGGCGCCCCGGGCCCGAAGAACGCCCGTAGGATCGGAGCGCGGTACGGGCGCTTCGGCCGCTTGTTTATGTCGTCTGGCAGGACGTTGGCGAGAGACTTGCGCAGGAGGTACTTCTCCTGAAGGTCGCGCAGCCTGAGGCGCTCTGGCAGCGCGGCGGCGAACTCGGCGACGTTCACGTCGAGGAACGGGAAGCGCCCCTCGACCGAGTTGGCCATGAGCATGCGGTCACCCTGCGAATGCAGCAGGAAGCCCGTGAGGAACGTACTTATCTCGAGGTACTGCGCCTGCCCAAGCGGGCCCATGCGTTGGAACCCTTCCGGAAGACGGGCAACGACGCGCGCTTCCGGGTCGCCGACCGTTGTCGTCGTGGCCAGCGTGTCGGGGGCCAAGAAGCGCAGGTTGCGCGCCGTGGTGCGGAAGCGCGGGCGGTGGGAGTAGAGCGGGTCGTTCAGCTCGAGCATGCCGGCCTTGAAGAACTCCGCCATGAACCCGCCACCCTGCTGCAAGTCGCGCGACAAGTAGGGGTAGAGCTTGCCGAGGAGGCGCGGCCGCAAGCGCGACCCTGGTTGCCGCGCCCAGAAACGCCTCACCATGGCCTCTTGGAAGATGTTGTAGCCGCCGAGAAGCTCGTCGGAGCCCTCGCCCGTGAGCACGACCTTGAAGCCGGAGGCGCGCACGAAGCGCGAGAGAAGCAGTAGCGGTCCCGGTGCCGTGCGCAGCATGGGTTTCTCGGCGTGCAGGACGACCTCGGGGAAAACGGCAGCGACGTCGGCGTCTGAGACCCTGATGGTCCGCAGATTCACACCCAGTTCCGCCGCCATGCGCTGCTGGAACGGAGCCTCGTCGAAGCGCGGATCCTCGAACGTCACGCTGAACGCCTCCAGCGGCCCGCGCGAGTGCCTGCGCGCCAACGCCGTCGTGGCGCTCGAATCGAGGCCGCCGCTGAGGTAGACGCCGACCGGCACGTCTGCGCGGAGCCGAATACGCGTTGCCTCGTCCAACAGGCTAAGGAGCTCCTCCTTCAGCTCGTCGACCGAGCCCTGACGCACCCCCTCGCGCGGTCCGAAGCCGATGTCCCACCACCGCACCGGCGCCTCAGGCCCGTTGGGCCCCACCCACACGAAGTGCCCGGCTGGCAGCTCCCTGATGCCAGGTAACGCGCTGCGGTCCGGTTGCACCGCCCAGATGGTGAAGGTCTCGACCAACGCGAACGGGTCGAGCTCGCGCCGCGACCGCGGGTGGCGCAGCAACGCCTTCGCCTCGGAAGCGAAGACGTACTCGCCCCCGAACTGCGCCACGAACAACGGCCTGATGCCGAAGCGGTCCCGCGCGAGGAAGAGGCGCTTCGTGTGCTGGTCGTAGACCGCCAACGCGAACTCCCCGTTGAGCCGGTTGAGGCACCCCTCGCCCCACTCCTCGAAGGCGTGCACGATGACTTCCGTGTCCGAGCGCGTGCGGAACCGGTGACCCAAGCCCTCCAGCTCGCTCATCAGCTCCGGGTAGTTGTAGATCTCGCCGTTCTGCATGACCCAGTAACGGCCGTCCTCATTGCTGAGCGGCTGGTCGCCACCCGCCAAGTCGATGATCGACAGGCGCGTGTTCACCATGCCGAACGAGCCGTCTAGGTAGAGGCCGACGCCGTCTGGCCCGCGGTGCGCGAGTTCACCCGCCATGGTTAGGAGGAGGTCGCGGAGACCGGCTGGATCAGCGTGGTCGTAGATTCCGGCGATGCCGCACATGCTCGTACCTGACTTCCTGTAGGTTCGCTTGGCCAAGCTAATCTTTGTGCCAACGAACCGCAATGTAGACTAGCTGAATACTCCGCAGCGTGCGGCCCAACGGGGGTTCATACGGCCACTCACATCCTGGTGCGCGGAGCGCCCACAAGACAAGTGTGGGTATGACGTAAGTCCGGCGTAGGACGCACGGCCGCGCTATGAAAGGCCGAGCGCCTAGCTAGATTGGACGGCATTGATCATAATGAGTAAATCAACTAAGTCTCACTTCTCTAGGCGGCGCCCACGCAGCGCACTGTTAGGTTTGCTGCTGGTTGTCGGCACCTTCTGGCTGGCCGCCTGCGGTGGCCCAATCACCCCCCCCAGTGTCGTCAAGGTAGAGATCGAGCAAGCCAACCCGACCTTGGGGGTCGGCGCCACCCTCACGCTTTCTGCCAAGGTCACCGTACTGGGTGGCGCCAGCAAGGCCGTCACCTGGGAGAGCTCCGATGAGGCCGTTGCCAGCGTCGGTGATACCGGGCTAGTCACTGCCCTCACCGCGGGCACCGCCACCGTGACCGCCACCAGTGTTGGGGCGCCAACGAAGACGGATTCCGTCGTCGTCACCGTGGTCCCGGTAGCGTCCGCGCCGACCATCACGGCCTTCGGCGGCAGCGTAGTGGCGGGCAGCCAAGCACAACTGACCTGGACGGTCACGAACGCCACCGGCGTCAGCCTTTACAGCGTCAATCCAGCCGACGCGAACGATAGCGCCCTCATCGGCACCTACGCTGGCAGCTCGACCGGAGCCACCGTCGCCCTGCCGCACAGCACGCATCAGGCGTACCGCTTGGACGCCAGCAACTCGACTGGTGCCGACTCAGCAGACTTGGCACCTCTCGCGAACGTCGTCGTTTCCAACCAGGACTACGACCCATACAACCTTCGCGGCTGGATGCCGGATGAACCGATCCCGGGCACCCTACGCGCGATAATGGCCGCGGCGCCCGCGGGCGCCGTCATCGGCTTCGCCGCAAACGTAGTTCAGATCGACGTGCGCGGCGTTGACCTCTTCGCGGTCGGTGGTGGCGCCGTCGATGCGCACCTGATCCTGCGCCAGGACGTGACCATCAGCGGCCCGGTTGGCGCGCCGGTTCGCTTGCAAGGCGTTTCCGCCTGGCGGACCGGAGACCCAGGAGACCCGTTCACCTACGAGTCACGCGTCGTCTACGTGCCAACGGGCGTTACTGCCACTCTCGAGAACGTCGTGATCTCCGGCGGCACCTTCATCTACACCGGCGCGGGTATCCATAACGCCGGCGACCTGACCGTACGGGGCAGCATCATCACCGACAACCGTGCGTTCGGGTCAGGCGGCGGAGTGCGCAACCTGCCAGGCGCGACCCTTACGATGATCGACAGCAGCATCACGGACAACATCGCCGCCACCCTCGACAGCGAGATCGACGTGCTGTGGGACATCCGTGGCAGCGGGGGCACGCCCGCGCAGTTCCCAGGCGTCAACGGCTGGGGTGGCGGCCTCTACAACGAGGGAGTCGCAACACTCACTAACGTCGAGGTCAGCGGCAACTCGGCCCGCCAATCGTACGGCGGCATCGGCAACGTGAGCGCCGCCACCCTGACCCTGAACAGCGTGACAGTCGACGGCAACGTCGCCAACCACGTGGCGCCTGGGTACGCTAGCGTAGGCCCAGAGGACTTCAGCGCGGGCGGCGGCATCGCCAACTACGCAACCCTCACCTTCACTGACGGCTCCATCACGAACAACCTGGCGGCCGATCAAGGCGGCGGGCTGTATCACGGCGTTGAGGCCATGACTACGATCGACGGCATCGACATCACAGGTAACACCGCGGGCGTGCCGACGATAACAGGCTTTGGCGGCGGCATCATGCACCACTTCTACACGGGCGAGGAGGCCAACTTGGTCAGCACAGGTGGGACTCTCTCTGGGAACCTGCCGCAGGATCGCCTCGACTCCGACGACGGAGTCCGCACCCTGAGCGTCACTCCGCGTCCAGCCGGCGTCCCGGCCGCCGCCTCGCTAGAGGGCCTGAAGTTCAGATGAGGTCCTGCGTCGCCCAACCTTGACTGGTGAGTAGACCACTGCAATCGCCACGCGCTTCGCTCGGAACGGTTCCGAGCGAAGCGCGCTGGATTGTCACATCGACCAACTTACTAACCCGCCTCACATCAGATGAAGGTAACTTCATCAAAGTCTTGCTACGTCAGCGTACGCAACGACAGATGGAGGGGGAATGCGTTCCTTCAGGCTCGCGGTCGGTCATGCCGACTCCGTCATCAACATCAGTAGAACGCTCCCATCGTACGCGGGTCCGCTGTGAGGCGCCCCCTTGCGCGTGTTGAGTTGTTAACGGCTCTTTCAATACTGTTTGCGTTGCTCACCGCCTGCGGGCAGGTGGCGGCCGAACTGCCTGGTTCGCCGGCAGAGGTCGAGTGGTCGACCGTGGCCATCGGCTACGACCCCGTCGCTCAGCTCGAGGCCGCATCAACTCCTCCGGGTGGCCTGATGAAGGTGAGTGGCTCCGGCACTGATATTTGGGGCGACCGCGACGAGTTCTTTTACGTCTACACCCCCATCAGAGGCAACGGTTCTCTAAGCGTGAAGCTGCACGACTTCTCCGCTGCTCATGAGTGGAGCAAGGCCGGCATCATGATCCGCTCTAGCCTCGAACCGGATGCCCGCAACGCCCTCATCCATATCAGCGGCCAGAACGGCTCGGTCTTCCAAGCGCGCCTAAGCGACGGCGCCGCCACCGTCAATAGC
The DNA here is from genome assembly GCA_937907415.1 of uncultured Trueperaceae bacterium. The sequence continues at coordinate 13,901 of CALCHY010000251.1, read as the reverse complement.
GCTGGCAACGACCCGAGCATGCCCGTTGGTGGTTGGATGCGATTGACCCGTAAGGGTGGCGAGGTCATCGGCGAGCTATCAAGCGACGGGGTGGCCTGGAGCGAGCTTGGCCGCTACAACTTGCCCATGGGTCAAGACGCGCTGATTGGATTGGCCGTAACGGCCCACTCGCCTGGCAACGTGGCCGTGGCGTACTTCTCCAACCCCCGCCTGGTCCTTGGCACACAAGCAACGCCGAGCACGCCCGTCCCGCCAACCAACCCCGCACCTAGCCCGACGCCGACACCGACGCCGACACCGACACCGACGCCGCCGCCGCCCGGAGACTCCTCCGCTGTCTTCAACGGCACGTGGGTCTGTGGTTCCGAGCCGCTAGCGCCCGCTTACACCCCAACCTATTACGTTGCGACCGGTGGCTCCGATAGTAACGATGGTCGCAGCACCGACCGGCCGTTCCGCACGCTCCAACGTGCCGCAGATGTGGTTAGCGCTGGTGACGTCGTGTGGGTGAGGGGTGGAACCTACTCCTCTAACGTGTCGTTCCAACGGTCAGGCGCCGCCGCTAGGCCGATCGTGTTCGAGTCGTACCCAGGTGAATGCGCCGTGCTGGACGGTTCCGGGCAGGCCGCCTACCAGAACGTCCGTTTCGAGGGCGCCAGCTTCAATATCTTCCGCAACTTCATCGTGCGCAACAACAGCGCCCAGGGCATTCAGCTAGTGAACGCAAGCGATAACGTCATCGCCCACGTGCGTACGTACGGCAACGGCCTCTCCGGCATCCAGAACCTCTCCGGAGACAGGAACCGCTTCTCCTACTTCATCACCCACGACAACTCGGACGGTGGCGGCGGGAACGCCGACGGAATCGGCCTCTCCGCTGGCCGCGACCTGCGTCTTGACCACTGCGTGTCGTACCGCAACTCCGACGACGGCATAGACGCCTGGCTGTCGGTCAACACCGTCATCGAGCGCTGCGTTAGCTTCCAGAACGGCTTCCAAGGTGGAGATGGCAACGGCTTCAAGCTCGGCGGCCGCAGTCAGGCTGGCAACACCGTCATCCGCTACAGCATCGCGTACGGCAACAAGAGCGAGGGCTTCAACTACAACTCCGGCCGCAACGTCACCCTCGATCAGAACACTTCCTACAACAACGGCGTTTACGGCTACATCGTTGGCTCAGGGAGGCTGCGCAACAACCTCGGGTATGCCGACAACAAGCGCGTCTGGGAAGACGACGGCAGCAACCAGCAGCAGACGAACTCGTGGAACGTCGGGGTGGGTAACCCATCGTTCGTGAGCACCGACCCCAACTCAGCGAACTTCCTGGCGCCCTCGAGCACTAGTTCGGTGAAGGCCAGGGGCAGCGACATCGGCCTGCCTTACACTGGCGCCGCACCTGACCTTGGTGCAATCCCGGTCGGACAGACCATCGGCTCGTTCCTTGGGATACCACTAGCGCAGATCCTCGGCTACTAGCTGGGTTGGCTGGACTAGCCGCCCCGCATGACGTCTAGGTAGGCGGCAGTGATCGCCTCAAGCTCGTAACGTTCGCGCCACCCTTCGGGAAGCTCGCTGGCCTCCCGCTCGAGGGTGGCGCTCATTGCCGCGGCCAACGCCGCCACGTCGTCCACCGGCACGAGCGGCGCTAGTGTGCCGCCGTCGGTGACCTCGGCAGGGCCACTCGGGCAATCGCTGGCCACGACCTTGGCGCCTACGGCCATCGCTTGGATGAGCACGTTCGGCAACCCCTCCCAGCGCGACGACAGTACGAACACAGCGCAGTTCGCCATGTAAGGGAACGGGTTGCCGACGAAGCCGGCCAAGTCGACGTCTGCCTCGATCCCCAGGTCACGCGCTAGCGCCTCGAGTTCCGGCCTCAACTCACCCTCCCCGAGAATGATGAGTCGGCACGGCCGAGAAGCGCGCAGCGTGGCGAACGCCTTAACGAGTGTGTCGAAGCCCTTCTGCTCCGTGAGGCGCCCTACGCCCAAGATGACAGGCGGCTGGCCTGGCGCGAACCAGGCGTGCCCAACCGGCTCCTTGGCGCCGGCCAGCACGCGCGGCGTGATCACCGGGTTGAGGATCACGCGCACGCGCTCTGGGTTGAGGCCCAGCTCGGCCTCTAGGCTCCGGGCCACGCCAAGCGACACGGCCACGACCGCGTCCGCGGAGCGGTAAGCAACGCGCATGAGTGCCCGCACTGCGCGGCCCTTCAAGCCGACGAGGTCCTCGCTGACGGTGTTCGCCTCGCGCACGACGACGCGCGTACGCGGGGCGGCGCCAGCGCCCGGCACGAGGCGCGCAGCGATCACTGCCAAGACGTTCGTGTGTTCGAGCGTGGTCAGCATGGCTCGCGGGCGCGCGTGACGCAGGTAGCCGATCATGGCCGGTAGCGCGAAGGCAGCGCGGCTCCTGCCCAGCTCCACCATTCGCACGCCCGGACCGAGGTCATCCACCACGGCGCCAGCGCGATTCAATACCACCATGTCGACGGCGTGCCCCTCGTCCGCTGCTTGGCGCGCCAGGTCCATCACGACGCGCTCGGCTCCGCCACCCCTAAGGGAAGGTAGGAGGAAGGCGAACTCGGGGCGCGCATACGCGCCAGTGGGTGACGCACTGGCGTCAGTAGTCTGTCGTGCGCTGGCCATTCCCAAGGATAAGGCTTGGCCAGCAGCACCCTCGAGTGCTGCTGGCCAAGTGGACTCCGGTCGTCTAGCTTGCGGTGCTGCTAGTGCGCTAGCGCCAAGGTCGCCGAGTCGATGGCCGCACGGACGATCTCGGTGATCGGGAGCCGCTCGGAGTCGAGCAGGTCGGCGATCGTCGTTTGGTACTCGAGCGCACCCAGGTCCGGGGCCGCGCCGAGGTACGGCAACCCGACGTCGCTACCCCTGTCAATTCCGGGGCTGTCTGCGCGCAATGAGAGGAAGTCGGGGCTATTGCGGTCGGTGCTCAGTACGCGTACGTCGGTGATGCCCAAGTCCCACGAGTTGTTGCCGCTGATCGCGCTGCTCAACACGTTGTTGCGGCCGCCGATGGACAAGTTGTTGCGCACCGTGACGGTCGAGCCAACGTCGTAGTTGGGGCCAGAGTTGCCATACGCGGTGTTGTTGTAGACGGTGATGTTGCGGCCGGTGTTCTGGCTGAAGCCGGAGGCCTTGTTGGAGAACGCGATATTGAAGCGCACGACCGTACGGTTATCTTCGCTGTTGCCGCCTAGCTTGAAGCCGTTGCCGTTGCCGTTGGCGCCGCGCCCGTTATCGAACGCCACGGAGTGCTCGATGATGGTGTTCGTGGAGCGCCAGGCGTCTATGCCGTCGTCTGAGTTGTAGTAGCTGATCACGCGACTGATGACGTTGGAGTCACCTGCTGAGATACCGATGCCGTCGGCGTCCTCACCGATCTTGCCGTTGGAGTTGACGGTGTCGAAGTTGTCGTAGGTGACTAGGTACTCGTAACGGTTGCGGTTGCCGCTGTAGTTCTGGATCCCGCTGCCGTTGCTGCCGTGGACGACGAGGCCGTGGAAGAGGTTATCGCTGGCGTTTCGCACGAATATGCCCTGCTGAGGGCTGTTGCGAACCTCGAAGTTAACGAAGTGGTTGTAGGACACGCCGTCGACCCACACGCGGTGCTGGCTGCTACCACGGCTCTGGTCTGCGCCGTCGAAGATCGCCGTCTCGCCAGGGTAAGAGGCCCACACGATGGGCTTGGTCGCCGTACCAGGGGTCCTGAACGCGACGTTGATCGGGTAGACGCCTCCGCGAATGTAAACGACGTCACCTGGCTGCACCATGGAGGTGGCCTTCGACATGGTTCTAAGCGGCGCGCTAGCGGTGCGGCCCGAGTTGCTGTCGTTGCCATTGGTGGCCACGTAGAGGGTAGCGGGCGGCAGGTCGTACTCGGCGCCCCCGAGGACGGGCGGTACCGGGGTCGGGTCAGTGACCGGGGGCTGTGGGGTCGGCTGAGTCACTGGCGGCTCTGGTTTGACGACCGGCCTAGCGCCTGGACCGCCGCGCCAGTTGCGCCTCACGTTGGTGAACTCGGCCGTCGCTACCTTGCCGCGGTCGTGCGCAGTCACCGCGAAGCCGATGAGGGCGTTGTCGCCCAAAGCGATGTCGTACTTGCCGAGTTCGGTCCAGCTCTCCCCGTCGCGAGATAGCTCACCAAGGACGGTGTCGCCGGTGCGGGTGAGGCGCACCCAGCCGCCCACGGCCATGGTCGTGTCGTGCCCCGCATCGTTGATGGTTGCTCCGCCCGTCTCAGGGCGCATCTGCAGTACCGAACCGTTCTCCCTGGAAATGTGCAGGAGCACGTTGCGCGCGTCTGGGTCGAGGCTCTCACGGAGCATGACGCCAGCTTTCGCCCACGGGTTGTCGGCCTGCAGGTCCTTGACCCTGACCGACAGTGAGCCGTCGCCGACGAGGCTGGTATAGACGTAGAAGAACTCGTCACGGCCGTCCCAGATGTCCGTTCCGGAGCCGTGCACCGTGAGGGCGTCGTCGACGGCGGCCGTCCCAACGGTGTCGTCGACGTAGCCGACCGGACTCCACGACCAAGTGGGTTCGATCTGAGTTTCATCGCCGCCAGGGACGCTAGTGACCTGTCCGCACGCGGCTAATAGTCCGATTGCCGCCATTATGGCAATCCCCTTCAGATACTTCGGTTGAAACAGTGCCAGCACGCTGCTGGCGGTTCTATTTGCTGAAATTGCTGTACGCATCCGAACCTGCTCCCACAGTCTGGATGCAACCTGACTTCACCATCCGGCCGGTTGCATCACTGGCTCCCCGTGTCCCTTGATGCCCAAGTCGGGATACACGGCTCATAGCCTCCGGACACCATTTCCAGATGTCCACTAGGTGGGTACTTAACCAGTTCTTGAAAAGACGAAAAGAACTCGACCGGTTGCGCTACTAGCTCCGCGCGCACCAAGCGCCCACTTTGCGGCGCACGCATCATCGCTTTCGAGTGGCGGGCCCTAATGGAACCCGACAAGGACTAAGTTACAGCCCACAGATGAGAGGGTTCTATGACTAAGGCCCCATCTGATTAGACCGGCCCTATGACGCCGCCGGCCTCAAGGCAACCGTCAGCGGTGTAGTGTGCGGGCTGGAATGTGCGGCATTACGGGCTTCATCGAGACCGGCGGGTTTAGCGAAGAGGGCGCCAAAGAGAGCTTGGCGCGCATGGCACTTGCTGTCAGCCACCGCGGTCCAGATGACGCCGGAGTGTGGCTGGACGCGCCTCGTGGCGTGGCGCTTGCGCACCGCCGCCTGGCGATAGTGGACCTCAGCCCCGCTGGCCACCAACCGATGACCTCTGCTAGTGGCCGCTACGTCATCGTGTTCAACGGCGAGATCTACAACCACGAAGAGCTCCGCGCTCACGTTCGGCCAGCGCCAGCTTGGCGCGGGCACTCCGACACCGAGTCGCTGCTGGCGGGCTTCGAGGCCTTCGGCTTGGAGGAGACCCTCAGGCGCAGTGTCGGCATGTTCGCGGTGGCCGTGTGGGACCGCGAAACCGCGCGGCTCACGTTGGCCCGCGACCGGCTGGGTGAGAAGCCCATGTACTACGGCAAGCAGGGGCGGACGTTGCTGTTCGGCTCAGAGCTGAAGGCCCTTAGAGCACACCCCGCGTTCAGCGGAACGATCGACCAGGGAGCGCTCTCCTCGTTCCTGAAGCACGGTTACATCCCGGCCCCACTGTCGATCTACGAAGGCATCTACAAGCTGCCGCCTGGCACGAGCGTCACGGTCGACACCGCCAGCGGGGCAACGCTGCCGGAGCCGACGCCGTACTGGTCGCTAACGGAAGTCGCGGCGCGCACCTCCACGTTCGCGGGGAGTGACGACGAGGCCCTAGACGAGTTGGAGCGCCTCCTCTCCCGGTCCGTGCGCGGCCAACTCATGTCTGACGTGCCGCTGGGCGCCTTCCTCTCCGGCGGCATCGACTCGAGCACGATCGTGGCGCTCATGCAGAGTCTGGGCGGCGCTCCGGTCAAGACGTTCACCATCGGGTTCAGCGAGAACGCGTTCGACGAGTCGGCCGCCGCGCGCGAGGTAGCCAAGCACCTTGGAACCGAGCATGCGGAGCTCGTCGTGACTCCCGCTGAGGCTCAAGCCGTGATCCCGAAACTCCCGGTCATCTACGACGAACCTTTCGGCGACTCCTCGGCCATTCCAACGTGGTTGCTTGCTGGGTTGGCGCGCACCCAAGTGACGGTGGCGCTCTCAGGCGACGGCGGTGACGAACTCTTCGCCGGCTACAGCCGCTACGCCAGAACGAGCCGACTATGGTCGCGCGCGGCGGCCCTCAACCCGACCGTGCGGCGCGCAGCCAGCTTGGGCATGAGCGCCATACCCGCCAGCGCCTTGCAACGCGTGATGGTTGAGTTGCAGGTCGGGGGCTTCCCCCACCTCTTCTCCGACCGTGTGCGCGGCTTCCGCACCGCATTCAGCGCAAGCGACGTCGCCGCGTTGTACGACGTGCGCATCTCCAACTGGCCCGATCCAGCAGCGGTCCTGAAGAGCGGGGCCACCCCAACCCCATCGTGGGCGGCCAAGGCCGAGTTAGCGCGCACCCACCCAACAGAGCGCATGATGGCGTTCGACACCCGCTCGTACCTGCCGGATGACGTGCTCGTCAAGGTCGACCGTGCCGCCATGTCTCACTCGCTAGAGACGCGCGTGCCGCTGTTGGATCACCGTGTGGTCGAGTTCGCCTGGTCGCTTCCCCACGACCTGCGCGTGCGCGCCGGTGAGCAGAAGTGGTTGCTCAAGCAGCTCCTCTACCGGCACGTGCCGCGAGCGCTGGTTGACCGTCCCAAGCAAGGTTTCGGCGTACCGATCAGCGCCTGGCTACGTGGACCGCTGAAGGGCTGGGCGGACGAACTCTTGTCCGTCCAGGCGCTCGAGCTGGAGGGGCAGTTCCGCGCCGAGCCACTTCGTGAGCTGTGGCAGCAGCACCTCTCAGGCAAGGCCGATTGGCAACACCGGTTATGGCCCGTGCTCATGTATCAGCAGTGGAGCCGTGCCAACTCTTAACGCGCACGCCGCGTGAGGAGTTGACGGTGCGCCTCCCAGAAGCGTTCGGCGACTACCTTCATGTCGTAGTTGGCCTCGACGTTCAGGCGTCCGTGCCGCCCTAGTTCCGCCCGCGCGGCCGGCGTGAGGGCCTGCATCTGCGCTATGGCGCCAGCCAACGAGGTCGCGTCTCCTGGCTCCGCGAGGAATCCGGCTCCCTTGACAATGCCAGGTACGTCAGAGACCCGCGTTGCGACCACCGGCTTGCCCATCGCCATGGCTTCTATGACGGCGTTCGGCGCACCTTCGACTTCCGAGGAGAGGATGAGGTAATCGATCTCCGCCAGGAAGCCTGGTACGTCGTCGCACGCCCCGAGCAGCTCGACGTGCTCGCGTAGCCAGGGTTCGGCTGCTACTCGCGCCTGCACGGCGGCCATCTCTGGGCCGTCCCCCGCAAGCACCAGGCGCGCTGGCCGCTGGGCCTCAGGTAGGGAGGCAACCGCGTCCAGCAGTACGTCGAGGCGCTTCACGGCGTGAAAGCGCCCAACGAAGCCAGCTACTACGCCTCCCGCTGCGCTGCGGTAACGGCCGGTAGGTTGAACGCTGGCCGGGTCGAAGCGCGCCAGGTCGACACCTGAAGGCACGACCGTAATGCGCTCCCGCGGCACGCCGCCGCGCATCAGCCTCTCGGCAATGGCGTTGGCGTTGGGCAGGAAACGCTGCGTGCGGCGGTCGAGGAACGGCCTGAGCCGTCTATGCGTGCCGGTGCCCTCCTCCATCACCGAGCGGTCCGACTGCACGATGGCAGGAACCCCGACCAGCACACCAGCCAGGCGTCCCCATGCGCCGGTGGATGAGTCGAGCATGGCATGCAGTACGTCAGGCCGCGAGCGCCGCACCTGCGTGAGGAGGCGCCAGAAGAACCGCGGGAACGACAGCGCCTCGCGGTTGATGAGCGTGTTGCTAACGCCCTCTGCCTCGAACAGTTGGGTGACCGCGCTCGAGCGTGGCGGGAGGAACGTGATGGTCTCGAGGGTGTAGCCTGCGGCCCACGCTGGGCGGTTCGCTAGCAGCGCGGCTAACTGCAACTCGGTGCCTCCCACGGCGTAGCTTGCCATGACGAACAGGACCTTTGGGTTGGGGTGAGCATCTGGCACCTGCCTAGATTACGGGAGGGGCGCCTGCTGGCTAACGGACCGTGGTCGGCGGAGCCCGGAGTAAAGTACTGGCGATGTCAGTCACGAGGTTGCCGCGCAGTGGCGCTGACGAAGCAGGCGGCCAGACCGCCATGCGCGTGTGGTTGCTGCTCGGCGCCATCCTGATCGGAGCGCTCGCGGCGCTGTCTGCAGAGATCGCGCTTGGCGGGGTCATGGTGCTCGGCGTCCTCCTGTTGTTCGCGAACAGCAACTACAAGTCCGAGATCGTCGTTGGGCTTTACTGGCTCGCGTTCTGCAGTTACGAAACGATCTTCAGCAGCCTCACCATCAATGGGTTCTTCTATCCGTTCTACGCCGCGTTCGTGGTCAGCATGGCCGCGGCGTTGCTCGGCCAGGGCATCAAGGTGCGCTCGACGTACTTCTGGCTCTACTTCGCGTTCCTCGCCGTCGTGGCGGCGTCGTTCGTTGGGTTCATCCGGCCGATCGACTTCACCATCATCCAGCGCGTGCTTGCCTACGTGATGGGTGCGATCGCCTACCTGCAGTTCCGGGCGCAGCGCGGCGTGAAGTTGGTGGCTGGCGCCGCAGTGCTGGCCTCGACCGCAGTAGCTGGCTGGGTGATCGAGAGCGCCATCCGCGGCGGCTTCGCTTACCGCGGCGACGTGAACGTCAACGAGAACGTCGTCGCCTTCTACGTCGGGCTCGGGTTCGTGATCGCCGCGGCGGGCAGCGTTCAGGCGCTGAGTAGCCCTGGACGCCGCTGGCAGGGCGTGCTGTTGTTGCTCCTTACGGGGGTGCTGGCGTACGCGCTGCTCCTGCTGGCTTCGCGCGGCATGGCCATCGCAGCTGGCCTCGCGCTCGTCGCCATGTTCACGCGCCTCGTCGTTCAGGACTGGCGCAAGCTCCTCGTGGTGGTTGCGCTCCTGGCGATGATCGGAGCAGGCGCGCTACTGCCAGGCGGCGAAGGGCTCGTGAAACGCTTCACGAGCGAGCGGGTCGAGTCCGGCGGCAGCCGCACGCCTATCTGGCAGGCGGTGTATGGCGCCTACCGCGAGGGTGACTTCAAGGAGTTGTTCCTCGGTAACGGCTTCGATAGCAGCGTAGACGTAGTGCAGCGCGGCTTCGGCACGCTCACATCGACGCACAACGCCTACCTCGAGGTCTTGTACGAGTTCGGCATCATCGGCCTCCTCCTGTTCTTGGCGTTGCACTTCGCGGGCCTCGTCGTCAGTTGGCGCGTCCGCGGCACGTTAGGCCTCGCTGGTGTGGGATTGACGTTGTTCCTGCTCGGCGCTTGCGTGACCTCGACGGCGCCGGACGGCTTCCTCTACTGGATAGCGTTGGCTCTCGTCCTCGCGATCGGTACCTGGGGCGAGGTCACTGCGCGCCTCGGCCGTTGAGCAGGCGCCGTCCTAGGAACACGCCAGCGAACCCGAGGGCGTACACGGCAATGAACGCCGCCATCTTGGCGTCACCGACCGTTAAGCCACTTGGCGCAGCGGAGGCTCCTACAGCTAACGACAGCGCCCACGCCAACGCCGCGAGCCCCCCTGCGGCCGCAAACGAGCCGAAGCGCACGTGCGTTAGGTCCCTGTCGCGGGTGAGGAAGTAGAAGGCGCACGTAAGTGCGTTGCTGAAGACCGTCGCAGTGGCAACCCCAACCATCCCGTAACTCCTGACGAGCACGAAGCTCAGTCCGACGTTCACGAGCGCTCCGCAAATGGCGACGAGCGACAGGTGCGCGTAGCGCTTGTTCAGCTCGAGGTGGCGGTTGAGGTACGAAGACAGCCCGCGGAACCACATGGCCGTGGCCACGAGCGGCACCACCACGCTGGCGTCGCGGAACTCAGGGCCGGTGAGTAGGCGCGTTACCTCGCTGCCGAAGACCACGAGGAACAGAACCGGCCCGACGGTGAGGTACGCATAGATGCGCTGCGCGTCGCTCAGGGCCTGGCGCGCGAGCTTGACTCCGCCCTCGCGCCAAGCGTTGAGGATGCTCGGCCACGCCATCATGAACACGGCCTGGGTGAGACTGCCAACCAGCCTCTCCCCGATCGAGTAGCCGACGCTGAAGACGCCGACGACGGCGGTGCCGAGGAAGCCTTGCAGGATCAGGCGGCTAGCGAGGTTATCAAGCCAGGCGGCCACGGAGAACGGCAGTGCAGAGGGGCCCGCGCGCACCGTCTCGACTATGCCTTTGAGGTCGAACTGGCTCGGCCCACTGAGGCGCCGCCACAACATCGGCACCGCGAACAGCGCGCCAACCAGGTAAGCGGCGGCCATCGCGAAGAACAGGAGTTGTGCCGTGGCGAAGCCAGCGTACAGGCCAGCTAGGGTGGCGCCGAAGCGCAGGAGGCCGCTGCCTACCTCAGAGGCGGTGAAGGCGGTGGTGCGCTCCTCGGCGCGCAGCAGGGTGACCGCATAGCCGTACTGGTCGCCGACGATCAACACGAGGCCGGCGGCTAGCAACACGCCCATGCGCGCGGGTAGGAGGTCGAACGCCTGCAACCCAAGCAGCACGGCCCCATAGAGCGCGGAGGCGAGCACGGCCTGGATGAGCGCCGTCCCTAGGTAGAAACCGCGCGTGGTGCCGCGCTCGCTGGCGTCGTAATAGAGACGCAAGCCAACGTTGCGTACCCAACCGGATGCGAACATGCCAACCAGCCCAGACACCGTCAGCGCTAGGGCGTACTCGCCGTACTCGGCGGGGTCAAGGAAGCGCGTGACGACCGGCAGGAGCAGGAACGACAGGCCCTGACCGAACACGACGGTCAGCAGGTATTGAACGGTCCTTCTCAGCTTAGGGTTCATCTGGCGCGGCGTTACTCCAGTGGCGGCGTTCTGCAACGGCCGACCCGCATTGTAAAGCGCACCGTGCTGCGCCCAACGCGGCGGCGTCCTTGGCCGCTGCGGCGCGGGTGCTAGACTTCCCGTCGCGGCGTCACAAGTGCGGCGCGGCCGGAGAGGTCCGGATGTCTAACGCTGGTCAGCCACTTAGCGTTCAGTTCGTTACTACGTCCCTCATGCAAGGCGGCGCCGAGGTTCAGGTCTTCTTACTGGCGGCTGAGTTGAAGCGTAGAGGGCACACCGTGACCCTGGTCAGCATGCGTGACGCAGAGGCGTTCGATTCCGAGCTGCGGGAGCTTGGGATCCCGTTCCATAGTCTGGCCATGCAGCGCGGTATCGGTGATCCGCGGGCGCTGTTCAAGCTGGCCAACGTCGTGCGCGCCAACCGCCCTGACGTCGTCCACAGCCACATGGTGCACGCCAACTTGTTGACGCGCTTGGCGCGCTTGCTCTCGCCCATGCCGGTGCAGATCTCTACTGCCCACAACTACTCGGAGGGCGCACGGTGGCGCGAACTCGCCTACCGCGTTACCGACCCGCTGTGCGACCTGACGACTAACGTCTGTCGCCTCTGCGTCGAACACTTCGTCGCCGTTGGCGCCACGCCCAAAGCGCGCATCAAGTACATGCCGAACGGCCTCGACCTCTCGAAGTTCCAACCGCAACCGGGCGCACGGGAAGCGAAGCGTCACGAACTCGGCATAGCCCCCGGCACCTTCTTGTGGTTGGCCGTTGGGCGCCTCGAAGAACAGAAGGACTACCCGAACCTGATAGCGGCGGTGCGGCAACTCGCCGCGAGAAGCGACGACGCCGCGCCAACGACCGTCCTGGTCGCCGGCGAAGGCACGCTTCACGATGAGCTCGACCGCCTTGTTCAAGCGGCCGGCCTAGACGACGCGCACTTCCGGTTGCTTGGTGTGCGCAACGACGTAGTCGACCTCATGGCAGCTGCTGATGCGTACGTGATGTCTTCAGCGTGGGAGGGGCTGCCGATGGTGCTGCTCGAAGCAGGCGCGTCGCGCCTCCCGGCCGTGGTTACGGATGTAGGCGGCAACCGTGAGGTGGTGACCAACGGCAAGACAGGCTTCGTCGTGCCCCCTCACGACCCAGCCGCTTTGGCCGAGGCCATGCAGAGGCTCATGCGGTTGAGCGAGGAAGAGACGCGCGCCATGGGTGAGGCCGCTCATCACGAGATCGAACTGAACTTCGGCCTAGCTGGCGTAGTCGACCAATGGGAGGCGGTCTACCGGGAGCTCCTTGCGCGGCGCGGCAAGGCGTGAACCTCGCCACGCCCAGCCACGCCGCCAGGCCGCCCAGACTGCTGATCGCCACCAGCGTGCCATCCACGTTGACGGCGTTCCTGCTGCCGTACGCCGAGCACTTCAGGGGCTTAGGTTGGCGCGTGGACGCCGTAAGCAACGGCGTAACGCGAGACGAGCGCAGCGTGGCAGCGTTCGATGAAGTGCACGACATCGGCTGGACCCGCAAGCCTACGGACCTAGTCAACCTGACCACTGCACCGCAAGCGCTGCGCGCGCTGGTACGCCGTGGCGGTTACGACCTGGTGCACGCCCACGACCCCATAGCGGCTTTCGTAACGCGCTACGCCCTAAGGCGGCTGCGGTCAACTGGAACGCCGCGGGTCGTTTACACGGCGCACGGGTTCCACTTCTACCGCGGAGCCCCGCCCGTGCAGGCCGCGATCTTCTGGGGGCTCGAGCGCGTGGCGAGCGGCTGGACGGATCGCCTGATAGTAATCAACCAGGAGGACCTCGCAGCTGCCCAGGCGTTTCCGCTCGCGCGGCGCGGCGGAGTCGTCTACATGCCAGGCATCGGAGTCGACACATCGCGCTACGACCCAACCGCGGTGAACCCAGCGGCGGTAGCTGCCGTGCGCGCCGAGTTGAACCTAGAAGGTGCGGCGCCGCTGTTCACCATGATCGCGGAGTTCAACCCTGGTAAGCGCCACAAGGACGCGGTGGCAGCCCTGGCGGCGAGCAACTTACCTAACGCCGTGTTGGCGTTGGCTGGGGTGGGGCCGCTGATGGGTGAGGTGGCGGCGCAAGCGCAAAGCCTAGGCGTCGCCGACCGCGTGAAGCTCCTCGGGTACCGCCAGGATATACCCGCCATAGTTGCGGCCTCGACGGCCGTGCTGTTGCCATCCGAGCGCGAGGGGCTGCCGCGCTCGCTGATGGAGGCTTCTTGCCTCGAGCGGCCGGTGATCGCCACGCGCATCCGCGGCGTGGGCGAGCTGGTTACCCCCGAGACGGGCATATTGCACGATGTGGGCGACGTTGCTGCGCTCGCCAACGCCATGCGTCGGCTGGCTGGAGACCCTGAACTGGCGCACGCCATGGGGCGCAGTGGTCGCCTGGCCATGGCCCGCTTCGACCTGAGCAGCGTGCTTGCCCTTCACGAGGCGCTGTACGCGGAGCTGCTCGCGGGCTAACCCGCTAGCTAGTCCGCACGAGGTCGGCCACCTCGGCCATGGTGTGGCTGGCGAACCCGTGCTTGTCGCGCAGCCGCGCGTAGAGCTCTAGGTGCCGCTTCAGGGCGTGCAGGTTCTGCTCCAGGTTCACCCCGAAGTTGTGCGGGTGCCACCACAGGTGGAAGAGTGCGCCGCCCCTCGCGGCCGCCTCCATGGAAGAGGCGACCCTCTGCCACCTGAGCGCCTCCAGGCTGCTGTTCGGCTGCCACGGCCGCAGGAAGCGGCTTGAGGGGACGTTGACTACGCCCTCCAGCGGCTTGACCGCCGACCATGGCACCGCCCCGGAGCCCGTCAGGCTAACGAAGACGTCCGCCGCCCGCAGGCCCCTTACGACGGGCGAGCCTGAGGCGCCGGGGCGCGGGCGGTTGAGGAAGTTTGACTCTGTGCCGC
>CALCHY010000250.1 GCA_937907415.1 uncultured Trueperaceae bacterium | reverse complement strand
TGGCTCGTACTCGCCGCCCTGCTCCTGAGCGGTTGTCGGATCGAACGGCCCGTGGTGGTCGCGTTCCCGGACGACGCCCGCGTGCTCGACGGGGAGTGGCAGCTGATCAAGACGGGCTTGGCTAGCGGGGTCGGACGCGTCGTAGCGGCCCCAAGCTCCGAGCGCATCGTGATGTTTCAGGGTCAGAACAGCTGGCTGTACGAGCGCGGTGTGGGTGGGGTGTGGGCGGAGGGCGACGGCGCGCCTTACCAAGGTTTCGCCGACGCCCCTTACGACCCCATCTCCGCTGCGTTGGTGCAACTCGAGCGTAGCGGCGCCACCGTGAGCGTGACTACCGTGAGCCTTGACTCCGGAGCCGTCACCACCCAACTCGTGACCCTGCCACCCGCCACCACGTTCACTGCCTTGACGGTTGCGTCGGGGCGCCTGTTCGCGCTCCAGGGCGCGAACACAGAGAGCCCGTGGCTGCACTGGTGGGGCCTCGCCACCGGCGCCGCGGAGGGCTCGGTGGCACTGCCGCCGTTCCCTGACGGCATGAAGGTGAGCAGCAACCGTAGGCTGCTGTCCTTCTGGGACGTCGGTCGTGGCGACGTGACCGTCGTAGACACCACCGCGCCGAGCGCTGTGCGCACCTTCTACCAGGGCACGTGCAGGGGCGGCTGGCCAGCGGAAGCCAGCGACGACGGGCGTTGGTTCGCGACTATCAACTGCCTTGGTACGCTCACCGCCCTCGATCTGAGCGAGCCGAACCCAACTTGGCGCACACTTGGAGTCAAGCCAGACGCAGCGGTACGGTTCGCGCGCGGAAGCAGCCGCGTCGTCTGGCAGGACGAAGCCGGAACCGTGTGGGCGAACGACGTTAGCGTGGGGGAGACGATCAAGCTCCGAGACGCGGCCGGTGGCCAAGTGGACAACTGGGACCTCGCGGCTACCCTGGACGTCGACGACGTCAACGGCCAGATCGTAGCCGCCACTGCAAGTGGCCAGGTTGAGGTCACTCGCCCCGGCACGGCAGTCGAGCTGTTGCCTCACCTCGGCGACCCCAGCGCCAGGATGACCCTCAGCGCGGAGCCTCCAACTGGCGAGTCGACCTTCAGCGGTTATGCGTTCACGGGCGACCTCGTGTGGAGCGGCGACCAGGCGGCCGCTTTGGCGGTCGCAGGCGCGGTAAGCGCCTCCTACTTCCACGACTACCGGCTGAGCCCGCAGATGGCGCCCCCACCCAGCTTGCGAGGTTCGGCCGACATCGGCCCAGCGGACGCGCCGCTCTTCACGCTGCGCTTCGGCGCGGACTCTAGGCTGGCCAAGGAGTTTGATGGCGTGCTCCACGACGAGAACGCCGACGTCAGCTACCGCGTCAGACTCTCGAGAACAAATAACTGACCCGCGGAACTCCGCGGGTCAGATGGCACGTGAGTCGATCTCGGCGGGCAAAGCTTAGGCGCTGATCTCCGCCCGCTCCGGAGCCGCAACGCGCTCCAGCAAGTACGCGACCACGTCGGCGGCGCCGTACGAACCGTCATCAGCGTCAAGGAGAGGCACGATGGCGGCGAGGTCGTCGCCGCTCGTCACCAGCGGCTGCTCGGTGACGCCACGCTTACGCGCCTGACCGAGGCCGACATCGGCCATGAGGGCGTTGCAGAGGCACTTGCGGCCAACGGTGTCCTCGACCTTACCGCCCTTGCGGACGTAATCAGCCACGGGCTCTGCGGGGCAGCGGTAACCTGCCTCGCCCTTCTCGTCGCGGTAAACCTCACGGAGGTAACCGAGGTCGCATACGCGGCGGCGCTCCTCGTAAACGGGCGCCTCCGAGAGCGTGCCTGGGATCTCGACGACCTTGAAAGGGAAACCCGTCGGCGAGGCGAGCGGGTCGGTGAAGACCTGCGCGCGGCCAGCCGCGGTCATCTCGAGCACGGCGCGTTTGATGCCAGTAGTGATGCCGGACTCGCGGCAGTAGGCGAAGAGCGTGCCGACCTGCACTCCGGCGGCGCCAAGCCCCTGCGCCCGCTCGAGTCCCTCGGGCGAGCCGTAACTGCCAGCCAGCCAGAACGGTAGGCCGAGCTCGCGGATCTTCTCTAGGTCAGCGATGTCGCGCTCGCCGTACACGGGCTGCCCGCTCTCGTCGAACACGTTCTTCGTACGCGGCGGCGCGTTGTGCCCCCCGGCCGTTGGCCCCTCGACGACGAAGCCCTGGACGGAGCCGTTCGCCTTCTTATGAAGCATGCTGGCGAGCGAGTGCGTTGAGACGATGGGGAAGAAGTCGGGTCGCTTGAGCGCAGGCATGCCGGTGGCCCCGAAGCTCGCTGGGTCGAACAGCAGCGGCGGTGCGTCGCTAGCGTCCTTGTCGTGCTCGGTGATGTCCAGCCGAAAGGTCGCGGAAGCGTGCTCCGCCAAGCGGTCGAGCGCGCCGGGGACCTCGCGTGGGATGCCAGCGCCCATCAGCACGTTGTCTACGCCTGCCAACATGGCGCCGTACAACGCAGACAAGTTCGGGAGCTGCAGTTTAGTGAGGAGGTTGACGCCGACCTTGCCGTCGTGCCCCTCTTTCGCGAGGAACACCTCGACGAACGAGCCGAGCATGCTGAGGGCGTGATGGACGTGATTGTCGATCACGGTCGGCATCGGCGCGCGCAAGTAGGGCTTGCCCGGCGGCCGGCCGTCTGGCAAGAAGTACCGCGCTAAGGTGGTCTTGACGATCTCGGGGAAGGGGAAGGCCGCCATGGCGCGCCTAACGACCCCGTCACTGTCGCCGTCCTGCAGGCGCCTGACGAGTACCGTGTCAATGCCAGTCGCCGAGACCACGCCAAGCTGGCCGATGGAGGAGACCGCTCTGGCCAGCCGCCAGTTGGAAACCGCGACCCCCATACCGCCTTGGATGATAGCTGCTAAGTGGATGATTGGGCACCATAACCCGGTGAGTGTCCGGGTAGTGAGAACTAGGTGACGTAGCGCCTATCCGCCCTTCACCTGTCATGCTGGTAGTCGATGTTCGCTCTGCTCAATTTCCGGATCACGGCCGCGCTTGCCGCGTTGCAGGTTTTCATCGTCACGGTCTTGTGGGCTGACGGCCCTTGGCTCTTCGGCGCCGTCGTCGGCGTAGTCAACGCCGCCGCACTCGTCGGCTTCGGCCGCTCGATCATGGCGGCGCGCACCGTCACCTCCCAACCTCAGGCGACCCGCGCCGTCTACCTCGCTGCGCTCGGCGGGTTCCTCGTGCAGCTCGCTTTGGGGCGGCTCCTGCTCGCCAACGACCGCGCCGTCCTCCCAACTTTGGCGGTGCTCGGCGCTGCGCTCGCGCTGATCGTCGTCTACTCCCTCACCCTTAACAGGCTTACGCGGTCGAAGTAGCTCGGTTCTTGCCTAGTCGCCGTTGAGCACGAGCTCAGCGCAACCCAGGCGCTGGGTGCGCTCGAGCACGCTCACGACTTGCTCGTGGGCGGCGCCCACGGCGCCAAGCAGGTCGCGCCCGCTAAGCAGCCCATGAACGACCATCGCAGAGAAGAGGTCGCCAGTTCCCTTGGCGGCTGACGCCACGCGCGGGTGGCGCACGACGGTGTGATCGTCCGCCGTCACGATAAGCACTTGGGCTTCGCCTGCGCGCGCTTCGGCTGGCGCTGCGCTCGTCACGACCACCCAACGAGTGCGGCCGCGCAGGAGCTTGCGTGCCTCCGTGACGGTTTCCGCCATGGTGAGCGCGCCGCGGCCAGCTAGGCGCTCGAGTTCGAAGGCGTTAGGGGTGAGGCCCGTCGCGACGTCGATCAGGCCACCGAGCGCAGCCGGCAGTTCAGGGTGTACGTAAAGGCCGCTGTCGTAATCGCCCATGACCGGGTCGACTACCACGAGCAGGTCGGGTCGCTCGTGGGTGACTTCGGCGAGCCACGCGCCGAGGGCCGCCGCCTGCGCGGGAGACCCGAGGTAACCAACGAGCACGGCGCGCGCGTGCGTGAGGGCGCCGCGCCTGCGGATGTCTGCCAGGAAGCCCTCGAACCACTCCTGCGGGATGGCGCCACCACTCAACGTGTCGTACTGCGGGACGTTGCTGAGGAAGACCGTCGGCACCGCAACGACGTTCATGCCCCTCGCTTGTAGAGTCGGCACGGCGACGCTGTTCCCGACGCAGCCGTAGCAGACCATGGACTGCACCGACACCACGTCGACGGGTAGCGGCTCCAACTTAGCGGGGTCCACCATGCTTGCCTCCAGGATTACGCCGCGACCTAATCGTTCTTAGGCCAGTAGTAGGTGTCTGGCAGTGAGCGTGCACCGAAGATCGACTGGCCGACGCGCACTACGGTGGCGCCCTCCTCGATGGCCAGCTCGAAGTCGCCTGACATCCCCATGGAGAGGCCAGCCACGTTCACGCCGTCTGGCGCCTCTTGCAGCAGCCTGTCCCGCAGTTCGCGCATGCGCACGAAGCACGGCCTGACGAGCGCCATGTCCGTCGAGAAGAGGGCAAGCGTCATGAGACCCTGCACCCGCAAGCGCGGGTAGTTCGGGAGTTCCTGCACGAACGCGGGGACTTCTTCGGGTGCCAGGCCGAACTTGCTCTCCTCGCCCGAGCTGTTCACCTGAACGTACACGTCGATGCTGCGGTCCTCACCCTCCAGGCGCCGCTCGAGCGTCTCGGCCACCCGCAGGCTGGAGAGCGCCTGGAACTCGCTCGCGAAGCGCGCAACGTGGCGCGCCTTGTTCGTCTGCAAGTGCCCAATGACGGACCACTTGAGGTCGGTGAGATCCGGTAGCGCGTCGTGTTTGCGCATGGCCTCCTGCACCTTGTTCTCGCCCAAGTACCGGCAGCCGGCCTCGTAAGCCATCCGGATACGGTCCTCAGGAACCGTCTTGCTCACCGGCAGTAGCCGCACCTCGGACGGGTCGCGCCCCACGCGGCGGCAGGCCGCCGCGATCCGTTCCTTGACGGAGGCCAGGTTGGCCGCGATGTCGTGGGCACTGTTGGCCGTGGGAGTATCGTGCGGGTCAAGCGGGAAAGTCACGTTGGTCACCGCCACGTAGGATAGCCCGAGATGAGGCGCTAACGCCGCGGCGACGCCTCATGAAGCGGAAGGGACAACATGAACCGCGCCGGTGTGTACGACAGCTTCAAGTCCAGCCTCTTCGCACTCCTCGACGAGTTCTTCGAGGGGCCGCCACCTGGCGCCGATGGCACCTACGCTCTCGACCGGGCAGGTAGCTTCCGGCATACGCTCGCCGGCGTTAGCGCCGCGGACGCATCGCGCTCCGCGTTCCAAGGCGCGACTACGGTAGCTGCTCAGGTCATCCACACCACCTACTACTTGACGAACTTGCTCCGTTACCTAGAACCGAGCACCGCAGCTGGTCAGGTCGCGGATTGGCCGGGGAGCTGGGCCCGCTCGGTGGTCGACGCTGCCGAGTGGGACGCCGCGCGCGCTGAACTGTTCGCCGCTTACCTAGAGGTCAAGCGCGCCATCGGGGCCATGACCGACTGGTCGGGAGATCAGTTCATAGACGCGATGGTGCCGCTAGCGCACAGCGCATACCACTTGGGCGCAGTTCGGCAACTGACGAAGGCCCTTACGGCCAACTAGGGCGTCACGCCGCCGTGGTGGGCGGCCGCCGCGGGCGGCGGCTTTGGCTAGGCGTTCTCTGCAAGCGACAGGCGGTAGGCGGGCATCAGTTCGTCCGGCCCTCTCACTAGGAAGCGCAAGTCGCGCAGGATGCCGTCGTGCAGGGCGTAGATCCACGCTCGCACCGTGAGGTCGTGGCCGTTTGCCCACGCTTCTTGCACGATGCTCGTGTGGCAAACGTTGCGCGCCTGCTCGATGGCGTTCAGCTCAGCCAAGCGGTTCGCGCGCATGCCAGGCGGCAACGAGTCGAGGATGCTCGAGTGCTTGGCGGCCACGTCCTTGACGTGCCGCAGCCAGTTGTCGAGCAGCCCGTGGCCCTTCCCGTCGAGCGCGGCAGATACGCCACCGCAGCCGTAATGGCCGACTACGAGCACGTGTTCGACCTTGAGGACCGAGACGGCGAAATCGAGGACGGTGAGGGCGTTGAGGTCCGCGTTGGCCATGACGTTGGCGACGTTGCGGTGCACGAACACTTCGCCTGGCTCGAGGCCAGCGATGACGTTGGCGCTCACTCGCGAGTCCGAGCAGCCTATCCAGAGGTAGCGCGGCGCCTGTTGAGTCTCGAGCCGGTCGAAGAACTCAGGGTCGCCGGTTAGCATGTTGGCCGCCCACTCGCGGTTGCGTGCTAGAAGGTCTGCTGGGTCAGCCACAGGCCGAGTTTACTGTAAGCGGCGACGGCTCATGGCCGACCGCCGCGGCGTTCAGGTGAAGGCGACGAGCAGCCAACCGAGCAGCAGGCTGAGGAGCGTCACCGGCACCCCGACGCGCAAGTACGAAAAGAAGCCCACTTCGACCCCGAGCCGCCGCGCAGATTCCGCGACGATGAGGTTGGCGACGGACGCGACGAGGGTCAGGTTGCCTGCCAGTGTGCTCGCCATCGCGAGCGTGATCGCGACTGCGTTCGAAGCAGCGTGAGGCAGCGCTGTCACCTCGAGAGCGGGTAGCAAGATGAGCACGGCAGGCACGTTGCTCACCAGGGTGGAGAGGCCGGCGGTCACCACGGTAAGCAGGCCCAGATCGGCGGCGCTTGGAACTGCCGCCAGGGCGTCGCCGCCTAACAGGCCGAGCAGCCACTTGGCGGGCAGGCCCGTGCTCGCCAACGCCCCAACCACGACGAACAGCCCTCCGAACAAGACGAGGAGCTCGTAGTCGACGCGCCGCAGCAGGACGGTCGCGGCCCGCCCGTGGCCTACGAGAAGAACGACCGCCGCCGTCAAGGCCGCCAAGGCGACCGGGACGCCAGCCATGAACGCGACCAACATGGCGAGTACGGTCACGCCGCTCAACCACAACTTGCCTCGGTCCACGTGCGGGGTGGCCTCGCGCCCACGGGGCGCGAGCGGCCGTGGCAGGGCGCGCAAGTCGCCCCTGAAGGCGACGAGCAAGGTGCAGAAGGTGACGGCGAGCGCCGCCAGCGCCACCGGGCCGAGGCGCAAGGCGAACGGTCCATAGCCGATTCCGGCGCTGACGGCCACGAGCACGTTCTGTGGGTTGCCCGTGATGGTCGCTGCGCTACCTGCGTTGGCGGCGAGCGCGAGCCCGAGGAGGTAGGGAAGTGGTTTCAGGCCGAGCCGTTGCGCCGCCCGCACCACCATGGGCGTAAGCATCAGCACGACCGTGTCGTTGAGGAAGAGGGCAGAGAGCACGCCGGAGCTGAGCACAAGGAGCGCCAGCAGGCGCTTGGGCCCGAGCGTGCCGCGCGTGACGAGGCCGGTGAGGCGCCTGAAGGCGCCGGCGCTCGCTAAAGCGGCGTTGACGACCATGAGGCCGAACAACAGGAGGAGGACCTCGCCGTTGATCATGCGCCAGGCGTCGTCTAGGTCGATGACCCCAACGACTAGCAACGCCGTCGCGCCCGCTGCGGCCATGACGGCGCGGCTGACGGGTACGCCCGGAAGGCGGCCGAAGGCTACGCCGACGAGGGTAACGCCGCTCGCGAGCAAGGTGAACCAGGTACTCGGAGGCTCCACCAGCAGAGGATATGTGACGGGAGTGGCCGGGAGGTTCGGACCGTTGCCGGCTCCCCGTTGTGCGCCCCATCACACCGCTACCTTAATAACTAAGGTAGCCTAAAGCCATGCTCGCTCCGACGCTCTACATCTTGGCCTTCTTCCTTGGCATCAGCGTGCTCATGGGCATCTTGCTTGCCGTCCACGACGGGATCGAGTACCTAGTCACCCGCCGCAACGCCGCGCTCGCCGCCGCTCGGGTTCTCGGCGGGCAGGGGTTCGCAGCCGGCCCTGCGCGGCGCGACCTGCGCCAGTTCGTGGTGGTGTCAACTAGCCAGCAGCCAGAGCAAGGCGGCGTGGGTAGCGCTAGTCGCGAGCTGCCGAGTTGGTTCGAATCCGCCAGCCGCGACGTCATGGTGCAGCCGAGTGCCCTTCATTACCGTGCGTTCCCGGCGCGGGCCAGCAACGCGCGCGGCGGCCGCCGCGCCCATCGCGGCGCCCACCGCGCAGGCTCAACCATGGGCAAGCGGGCGGAGCGGTAAGCGGCCGCTGCGCCGCTGCATCCCTGCGCCGCTGCGTAGCCGCGCGCTTGGCACTACGATGGCAGCATGAACGTCACGACCGAGGTTGCAACCAGGCTGGCCAGCCTGCGCGACCAGATCAACCACCACGATTACCGCTACCACGTGCTCGACTCGCCCGAGATCTCCGACGAGCAGTACGACCAGCTCATCAGCGAGCTGCGCACGCTCGAGGCGGCACATCCAGAGCTAGTAACACCCGACTCGCCAACCCAACGCGTTGGCGGCGCTCCAGTCGCTGGCCTCGCCACGGCGCGTCACGCCCACCCGATGCTCAGCCTCGACTCCAGCCCCAAGCCAGAAGACCTGCGCGCCTTCGACGCGCGCTTGCGGCGCGCCATCACGGGCATCGGCGGCAATGCCGAGGAGGTCGCCTACTCGCTCGAACCGAAGATCGACGGTCTCAGCGTCGAACTCGTTTACGAATCAGGCGCGCTCGTGCGCGCCGTTACCCGCGGCAACGGCGAGGTCGGCGAGGTGATAACCGCCAACGTGCGCACCATCCGCAGCGTGCCGCTGCGCTTGCGGACTGGCGGCGTCCCTGTCCCTGCCAGCGTCGCGGTGCGCGGTGAGATCTACCTGCCCATCAACGACTTCGATGAGGTGAACGAGGCCCTCATCAACGAAGGCAAGCAGCCGTTCGCCAACCCACGCAACGCCGCGGCTGGCAGCGTCAGGCAACTCGACCCGAGCAGTACGGGCAGGTGGCCACTCAGCATCTACTGTTACGACGTGCTAGACGGCGCCACTTTCGCAACGCAAGCGGATCTGCTGGCAGCGCTGGCGGGCTGGGGGTTCCCCGTCAACCCCCTCAACAGCAGCACGGCCCACGTAGCTGGCATCCTCGACTACTTCGCGCAGATGGAGGAGAAGCGCGACGAACTCGCCTACGAAGTCGATGGCGTCGTCGTCAAGCTGCAGAACGTCGCGCAGCGCGCGCAACTCGGCACCACGGCGCACCACCCGCGCTGGGCGTACGCCGTCAAGTTCATCCCACGGCAAGAAGTCAGTCAGGTCCTCAAGATCATCGCCGGCGTTGGGCGCACGGGCATCATCACCCCGGTCGCGCTCCTACGGCCCGTGAACATCGGCGGCGTGACGGTTAGCCGCGCGAACCTTCACAACATCGAGGACATCGAACGCAAGGACATCCGCGTCGGTGACACGGTTCGCGTCGAACGAGCAGGCGACGTCATCCCGCAAGTCGTCGAGCGCGTCGACACTGGCGACGAGCGCGGCGCCCCGTTCGAGATGCCCAGCCA
This sequence comes from uncultured Trueperaceae bacterium, assembly GCA_937907415.1. The sequence goes on along the minus strand of CALCHY010000250.1, from coordinate 12,038 downwards.
CTGCCCATCGTGCGGCACCCTCCTCATCAGGCGTGGCCCGTACACCGTCTGTCCCAACTCTTTCGAGTGCCCTGGCCAACTAGTCGGACGCCTGACCTACTACGGCAGTCGCGGAGGCCTAGACATCGAGGGTCTAGGGGAGAAGACCGTCACGCAACTCGTCGAGCGCGACCTCGTCAAGCGCTTCCCTGACCTGTACGACCTCACCACCGCGCAACTATGCGAGTTGGACGGCTTCGCTGAGCGCTCCGCGGAGAAACTCAAAGACGCCATCGACGCGTCGCGCACCCCCGAACTCGCGCGCTTCATCACGGCCCTCGGCGTACCGGAAGTAGGCGTGACGGTCGCACGCACCCTCGCGAGGCATTTTCGCACCTTCGAGCGCCTGCGCCGCGCCCAGGTAGACGACCTGATGCAGGTCAACGGCATCGGCGCCGTCATGGCTGGGCATATCCACGGCTTCTTCAACGAACCGCACGCCGTCAAAGTGCTAGATGACCTGCTGGACGGACGCGTGACACCGCAAACAGAAGAGGCCGAAGCGCCAGCCGGTGAGCAACCGCTGAGCGGCCTGACGTTCGTGTTCACCGGCGCCATGCAGGGGTTCACGCGCGAAGCTGCCGAGGAACTCGTCCAGAGCCTCGGCGCCAAGGCGTCCGGGTCAGTCAGCAAGAAGACGAGTTACGTAGTGGCCGGGGAGAGCGCGGGCAGCAAGCTGACGAAGGCGCAGGCCCTGGGAGTCACCGTGCTGAGCGAAGAGGCGTTCGAGGCGCTCCTGGCCGAGCACGGCGCCAGCATCGGTGGTGGGAGCGCATGAGCAACGCAGAGATGGCCCGCCTGCTCGAACAGTACGCTGACCTGAACGAGATCAACGGCGAGAACCCGTTCAAGGTGCGCGCTTACCGCAACGCGGCAATGGCGGTGCTCGCGCTCACCGAACCAGTCGAGGCCCTCGTCGCTGCAGGCGAACCACTTACCGACATCAAGGGCGTCGGCAAAGAGATCGCGTTGAAGCTAAGCGACATGGCCACCACTGGCAAGCTGGACCAACTCGACGAACTGGCGAAAGAGGTGCCCGTCAGCCTCATCGAGCTAACGCGCGTCAAAGGTGTCGGCCCGAAGCTGGTCGAGAGCCTCTGGAAGAACCTCGGCATCACCAGCGTTGCGGCGCTCGAGGAGGGCATCAAGGCTGGCAAGCTCGACGGGTTGCCCGGCGTCGGAGCCAAGAAGCAGGAGGCCATTCAGCGCGGCATCGAGGCTTACCACCGCAACGTCGGCCGCACGCGGATCGGCGAGGTCGACGCCATCATCGAACCGCTCCTCGCGCGCCTCCGCGCAGTCAAGGGCGTTGAACGTGTTGAGGTGGCGGGGTCTTACCGCCGCAGGCGAGAGACCATCGGCGACGTCGACCTCCTGGCGGTAACGAAGGACGGCAAGGGCGCAGAGGCCGTAACGCGCGAGTTCACAGGCTACGCGGAAGTGACTGAAGTCCTCGGCAGCGGCCAGACGCGCTCAAGCGTGCGACTAGCGAACGGCATCCAGGTCGACCTTAGGGTCATCGAAGGCGCTTCCTTCGGAGCGGCGCTGCTCTACTTCACCGGCTCCAAGGCGCACAACGTGGCGTTACGCCAACTCGCCCTCGACCAGGGCCTGCACCTGAGCGAGTACGGCCTCTTCGAGGGCGGAGGCAACAGCGAGACGCCAGCGACGCCGGGCGCAGCCGGCGCGCGCGTCGCCGGTGCTAAGGAAGAGGACATCTACCACCACCTCGGCCTCGATTGGGTGCCGCCAGAACTGCGTGAGGACCGCGGAGAGCTGACCGCGGCCGCCGCGCATAAGCTGCCCAAACTCATAACGCTCGATGACATGCGCGGCGACCTGCACATGCACAGCACCTGGTCTGACGGCAAGGCCTCGGTCGGCGAGATGGTCGACGCCTGCGTGGCCCGCGGTTACGAGTACATGGCGCTGACTGACCACAGCAAGGCGCTCGCGATGACCGGCGGCCTCGACGAGGCGAAGCTCGCCAGGCAGTGGGAGGAACTCGACCTGCTACTGGCTGGCCGCGACGACATCACCGTCCTACGCGGCATGGAAGTCGACATCTTGAAGGACGGCAGCCTCGACCTGAGCGACGAGTGGCTAGAACGCCTCGACATCGTGCTCATCAGCGTGCATTCGTTCTTCGACCTCAGCGAGGCCGACCAGACTGCGCGTGTCGTCAAGGCCGTCAGCCACCCAGCCGTGAACGTACTGGCCCACCCGACCGGCCGGGTGTTGGGCGAACGCGACCCGTACGCCATCGACCTTGGCGCCGTCTTTGATGCTTGCTTGGCGCACGGGGTCGCCGTCGAGCACAACAGCTCCTACCAGCGCCTCGACCTCTCTGACACCGAACTCATGGCAGCGCACGCTCACGGCCTGACTATCAGCGTTGGCTCGGACGCGCACTCCGTTGCCCAACTGGCCACGATGCGCTACGGGGTAGACCAGCTGCGGCGCGCATGGCTCACGCCAGCAGCGGTGCTCAACACGAGGCCGCTAGCGGCCCTGAAGAAGTTCTTGCGCAAGGGGCGCTGAGCAGCCGCCAGCCTCACTGGCCCGCTTCTGAGATGGCCGCGAGCGCTGGCACGTCGATGATCGAGAGGCGCCTGCGCCCCGTCGTCACGATCTTGCCCTTGCGCCACTGAGCCAAGACGCGGTTGACGGTCTCCAACGTCGAGCCCGTCATCGCCGCTAGGTCCTCCTGGCTGAGGGGCGCACCGAGGGTGCGGCCCTCGCCGTCCGGCTGACCAAGCCGCGCGCTCAGCATAAGTAGGGCGGAAGCCAATCGCGCTTCTACCGGTACGGCGCCCGCGGAGGAGCGCAAGCGCGACTGCGCGTCGCGCAGCTTCGCGCTGACGTCCTCCAACACGGCCAAAGCCACTTTCGGGAAAGCGCTCACGAGCTCGCCGAACTCTTCGGCGGACGTCACCAACAGGCAGCCGGAGGTCAATGCCTCCGCGCCGAAAGCGTTATGCGCCTGCCCTAACAGTGGCAGCTCGCCGAACGAGGCGCCCGGCCCAAGGACGTCGAGGAGGTGCTGACCGCCAACCGCCGTGCTTTGGTTGAGCTTCACCCGACCGCTGGCTATGACGCAGAAGCGCTCTGCTGGGTCGCCCTCGCTCACCAGCGTCTCCCCGGCCGCCATGGCAACGGCGTGAAAAGAGGCGTGGACGCGCTCGAGCTCGGACGGCTCGAGCGCGGAGAAGTACGGAACGGCCGCTAACACCTGCCTGCGCATGTCGAGCGTGCACGCGTGCGGGCCGAGCCCGTCGATGGGCCAGCCGTTGGCCCCCAGTGCATGTGAGTGGGTCTTTCCCGTGCCTTCATCCATCGACCTAGATGCTACCCCTGGCCTGGCCGCGCTCGTGTTCGGGTAGTATCCTTCTCCGGAGCCGCCGGGTCGGGTGGTGGGGCGTAACCCACCAAGACCCGTCGTCACCTTAGCTATATGCCGGATAGCCGGCACGCCTTGGAGGTAGTTCGTGAAGCGACTCGTAAAGATCTTGGCCCCCGTGGTCCTGGCTGTGTTGGTCCTCGTGCCGGTCGTCGTTGCCCAGGGCACGCCGATCGCCGAGGCCGACACCAGCGCAGGCGAAACCATCTTCAACACCAACTGCATGGCCTGCCACCAGCTGACCGGTCAGGGCATCCCAGGAGCCTTCCCGCCGCTCGCCGGTCACCTTCCTGAGGTCGTCGCTGCCGACGGCGGCCGCGAGTACGCCATCGACGTCGTGCTCTACGGCCTTCAGGGCGCCATCAATGTCAACGGCATGGCCTACAACAGCGTCATGACCCCGTGGGCGTCGATGTTCGACGACCAGCAGATCGCGGACGTGCTCAACTACGCCGCTACGGCCTGGGATAACGCCGCTGCACTGCCAGAGGGCTTCACCGCCTTCACGGCCGAGGAAGTCGCCGCTCAGCGCGCAACCACGCTTGACGCCGCGGCGGTCTACGCCAAGCGCGGAGAACTCGGCCTCGAGTAACTAAGACCGGGGTTGGCGCAGAGCCAACGCCAGGAGAACGCGCGCGCAATAACGCAATTGCGCGCGCGTTCTCGTGCCTTACGCGCGCCGCGCAGGCCTCAGCGCCGCGCAGCGTTCGCGGGTAGCGCCTCTGGCACGCGCGCCGAATAGCGCTCGAGCGCACCGACTTCTAGGTAGGGCAGGGCGATGCTCCGACCGTAGATACTGCTGGCTAGCCAGTCCAGTTCGGCCTGGTGCCCCTCCTCCGGAAGGTCAACCCACCACACCTTGCTGGCGCCGTTGAAGCGGTAACCGCGCGCCTTGAGCAGGTCCTTCTTCGCGATGGCTGCGCCCTCGGCCCATAGCCGCACCGAGCGCTTGAGGGCGGAGAGTCGCAGCATGCGCATTGGCCGCTCGCCGTCAGGCAGGGGCTCAGCGAGCAACTCGACGCCAGCACGGCAGTCGAAGATGGCGCGGTGAGCGTCGTAGTAGAAGCCTCTGCGGAAGGCGAGGAACTCGAGTCCGCTGGAGCCGAAGCCGAGCTCGCGCCACCCAACGTCACGGATCGAGCACGCCCACGGCTTGCGCTCGAAGTCCGGGTAGCGCCGCTCGAGGAAGGGGCGGTCGAAGGCGGCGTTGTGCGCGATAACCAGGTCGGCGCCGCTCAGCGCCTCGCGAACAAGGGCGTCGTCGAACCGTTGCCCCTTCACGTCTTCGTCGGTTATGCCCGTGATGTCCATGACCTCCTGAGGCAGGGGTCTACCTGGGTCCTCAAGGCCACTGAACAGTTCGCGCACCCCGTATACCGTGCCGTCGGCGTCGTAATCGAAGGCCAGCATGCCAAGCTCGATGATCTGCTCGGACCGCGCGTCGAAGCCCGTCGTCTCCGTGTCGACGTACAGGGCGGTGTACAGCCGGGCGTCGGCAGGCAGCGAGGCGGGCACGGCGTACTCGGTGCGGGGCAGCAGGCGCTTGAGGACGCGGTAGTACCCGGAGTCCTCGAGCAGGTTTCGCAACTCTTCGAGTTCGGGTCCGGGCGCGCCAACGGGCTCACTTGGGTGGGTCATGGCGTGTCGGCCTCCATCTCCGCGCCAGCAGTCAATGGCCGTGGCGCCCAAGTGATTCTAGCGCCGCCGCCGGATGCCAGAAGGATGACGGCATGGTGCGGCGCCCCTCACCATGCCGGGCCAGGTGGATGGCAATATTGTTTACGTCCGGTGCGCCATCGCGGGTGGCGCTGCGGCTGGAATCAACTCTATGAACAAGATCTTCTCTTGCGTTCTCCTGGTAGCCGTCCTGCTCGCGCCGAGCGTCAGCGCGCGCGACAACATCGAGGCCAGTCCATACGGCATGGTCCTCAGCGACCTGCTTCTCTCGTTCCACGCCAACGAAGTGCCTTGCGAGGACGGCGGACGCGAGGCGCCAGAGGTCTGCTTCCAAGTCGACAGCGTTGGCGTCGCATACCTAGCCGAACGCCTCACCGCGTTGGTGGAGAGTTACGCCCCGGCCGGGCTAGCGCATGGGGAATGGCGGGCCGCCAACGGCGTTTGGGCGGTTGCTCTCGAGTTCAAGCACGACGCCTTCGGGCGCCTCGAGGTGTACCTGGCGGAGGGCATGGGCTCCTGGGTGCGCGGCCTTGTCAGGCTAGTCGGGCCTTAACGGCGCCTACGACACCAGGTAGCGCCGTAGCTTGTCTATGGCCGCGTTGCCGCCGATGACGACTAGGCGGTCGCCCTCGCGCAACTCGTAAGTGGCGCTCGGGCTGATGCTCACCTCGCCGCCGCGGTTCACGGCTATGACGCTGACGCCGAAGCGGTTCGGGAGGCGCAACTCGTCGAGGCGGCCGACTAGTCGTTTGCCTGCCTCCACCTCCACCACCCCGTGAACCTCGCCCAAGTTGAACGCGTCCACGATGCTCGGAGACGCGAGTTGCTGACCAAGACGCTTGCCCATGTCGTGCTCTGGGCGCACGACCTCGTCTGCCCCCACCCGTTCGAGCACGCGCGCGGCCAGTTCGGTGGTTGCCTTGCAGATGATGCGCTTGACCCCGCTCGCCTTCGCGGCGACGGTGGCGAGGATGTTCGCCTCGAGGTTCGACCCGATCGCCACGATCACGGTGTCGAAGTTGCCAACGCCCAACTTGCTAAGAACGCCCTCGTTCGTGGCGTCCGCCACCACGGCGTGCGTCACGTGATCCATGATGCTGGTGACCGCTGACTCGCGCGCGTCGATCACCACCACCTCGTGTCCAAGCTCGTAGAGCGTGGTGGCTAGCGCCGAACCGAAGCGGCCTGCCCCGATGACCATGAACTGCTGGACCTTCATTAGACCTCCTCGGCCGCCGGGCGCGTGGCCCTAGCCGACCAGCACCTCTTCGTGAGGGTACTCGACTTCGTCGTTCGTCACGTTCCTGGCGAGGGCGGTAGCTAGCGTGAGGGGTCCGATGCGGCCGAGGTACATCAGGAGGATGATCACGACCCTGCCGGAATCGGACAGCAGGGGCGTCACGCCCGCGCTCAAGCCAACGGTCCCGAAGGCAGAGACGGCCTCGAAAGCGGTCCTCTCGAAGGGCAAGTGCGGCTCCGTCACGAGGAGCACCGTTATCGCCGCGCCAACGAGGAGAACCCCGAAGAGGGCGACGGCGCTCGCCTGGACGGCGTTGCGGCTCGATATCGTGCGGCCGAACAGGGTCAGCTCACCGCGGCCGCGAGCTTGGCTCCAGGCGCTCCCTACCATGACGACGAAAGTGACCGTCCTGATGCCGCCCGCAGTGCTGCCTGGACTGCCGCCGATGAACATCAGGAGCATGGTGAACATCAACGTCGCGGAGTGAAAGTGCTCGTATGGGACGGTCTCGAAGCCAGCCGTGCGCGGTGTGACCGACTGGAAGAAGGCCGCGAGCCCCTTCCCGAACGGTGTGAGGGGACCTAGCGTCCCTGGGTTGTTCCACTCCATGGCTAGGACGGTCACGAACCCGCCTGCTAGCATTAGCCCGGTCGCCATGAAGACGATGCGCGCGTGCAGCGTCAAGCGGGCCTTGCGGCCAAGCCGCAAGCGCGCGACGACACTCAGTGTGACGAAGAAGCCGAGCCCTCCCAGGATCACGAGCGCCGCGATCACTAGGTTCAGGTACGGGTCGGAGACGAAGCCCCTCAGGTTGTCAGGGTAGAGGGAGAAGCCCGCGTTGTTGAACGCACTCACCGCGTGGAACAGCCCCTGGTACGCCCCGCGGGCCACGCTACCTTCGTGCCTGGCGAACGGCGCCCAGAGCAGCAACGCCCCGACCAGTTCGGCGCTCACCGCTATGAGGAGGATCCTGCGCACGAGCTTGACGACGCCGCCCACCTCGAACGTCCGCATCTGGTTCTGCAGCCCTAGGCGCTGTTGGTAACCGACGCGCCGCCGCATGGCGATGGCGAACAGCGCTCCGAACGTGACGATGCCCAGCCCACCTACCTGGATCAGCAACATCACGATGACTTGACCGAACCAATTGAACGTCGTGCCGATGTCTACCACCGAGAGCCCGGTGATGCACAGCGCGCTGGTGGCGGTGAAGAGCGCGTCCAGGAAGGAGACCTGCGCTCCCGGTGCGTGGGCCTGCGGCAGCAACAGCAGTAGGGTGCCGATGATGATGCCGCCAGCGAAAGTGGTGGCGATCAATCGTGCCGGTGATGGCGTTGGCCCACGCAAGAGGCCGGTGCGAGTAGTGGTCATGCGGCGGCGCCCAAAGCGGGATTACTATAGGTCAGGTTCGGCTTGGAAAACGCGCGAACGCACTGGCGGCCACCGCGAACGCCACCACAAGTAGGCCAGAGCCTAGGAAGTATGGGGCGCCAGGCAGCACGATCGGGGCATTGCCGGAGGTGAAATAGGCGAAGAGCATCGTGCCTGCAAGCGGCCCGACCACCCCTGTGAGGCTGAGGAGGCTCGCGAGGGCACCTTGCACCTCGCCTTGCTCGTTAGCGGCCACCGCCTGCGAGATGAGGGACTGCGCCGCCGGCCCCGTAACGCCACCGATGCTGCCGACGAATATCCCGACGTAGAGGACCCAACCGTAAGGGCTTGCGCCGTAGATGACGAACGACAGGGCGGAGGCCGCGATGCCGATGAGCATCGTGCGGCGCTCGCCAAGCCGCGGGACGAGGGAACGGACCAGCACCCCTTGAACGAGCACGGACAGGGCGCCGACCAGTGCAAGTGACAGGCCGTTTATCACCGGCGTCCACCCGAAGCGGTAGGTCGTGAACAGCACCCAAGTCGCGACCATGGCGTTCTGCGCGATGCCGATGCAGACGTACGTGAAGGTCAAGTCGCGCACGAGTAGGTGGCGCCCGATCGACCTGAGGGAGCCGAGTGGGTTGGCGCGGCTCCACGAGAACTTGCGACGGTTCGCCGGCGCCAGTGACTCTGGCAGGATGAAGTAGCCGTACAGCCAGTTGATGAGGGCGAGGCCGGCCGCGGCGTAGAACGGCGCCCTGATCCCGATCCCTGCGAGGACACCGCCAAGGGCGGGTCCGACGATGAAACCCACGCCGAACGTTGCGCCGACCAGCCCGAAGTTCTTGGCGCGCTCTGCCGGTGAACTGACGTCCGCGATGTAGGCGTTGGCGGCCGTGATGTTGGCCCCAGTAATGCCGGAGATGACGCGGCCGATGAAGAGGATCGTGAGGTTCGGGGCCAGCGCCATGACGAGGTAGTCAGCGGCGGAGCCGAAGAGCGAGAGGAGCAGAACCGGTCTGCGCCCGAAGCGGTCGGCCAGCCCGCCGAGCACAGGGGCGAAGACGAACTGCATGGCCGCGTACACGGCGATGAACCACCCGTAGTACGCGGAGCCCGTGCTCAGGTTGCCTCCAGCCAACTCCGTGACGAGCTCGGGCAGTACGGGAATGAGCAGGCCGATGCCAAGCACGTCGATGAGCAGGGTCACGAGGATGAAGGGGATGGCGGCAGCGTGGCGGTTCGTCATGGTGCGGGGACTCCAAGAGACCCCGCGGCGCGAGCGGCGGCGGGGGAGCAGTCAGATTACACCGTAGCGGACGGCTGGCCTGGCGGACGGACGCACGGCGCGCCTCGACGGCTCACACGACACCCTCCACGCCGAGTAATGTCGTGCAGCGCGCACTAAATACCCTATTCTCCACAAACGGATAATGCTCATGAGCCGCAAATGTGTGGACGAGCTACTCGTTCTACCCGTTCAGGACGAGTTAAGTTGCCCACATGACCCGCCGATTGTGGCAGAGTATACGCATGGCCGCCGAGGAGAACCTGCATAACCACGTCAACCCGCCTGCGGCGGTGTCGCGGGCGGCTTCCACTTACGTTCTTGACTTGACTAGCTGGTGCGTGAAGAGCGGATCGGTGCAACTGCCACCCAAGCTGCTCGCTCACTTCAGTGTCGGCAAGGTGGTGGCACGCAGCGATGGGGGAGAGGTCGCCCTCGAGCTGTTGGCGCCACGCACGCTGACGGGCTTGGACGGTTATTTCGCCCTGCACGGGCTGCGCGCCAATGATCGGCTCGAGTTCGCGTTCGAGGGCGGCGAGCTGCGCATCGCTGCGCTGCGCCGCGACCGCCAGGCGCAAACGTCAAATGGCAGCCGGGCGCAACGGCGCGCCCCGGCTGCACCAGAAACCGACAGGGCGCCGAGGCATCACGCCGCTGCGGGCGCTGGTGGGACCGCGGAAGCTGGCGACGAAACGCCGAAGCGTAGGGCGTCCGATTGGACCGACGCGGTTGACCGCGGCGTGGCCCAAGCCGCTGCGTTGCGCAAGGAGCAGTCAACGCCAGGGATAGTCGTCGATCGGTTCCGTGGCGCCGTTGGTGAGCTCGTGCCAGGCAAGACGGCTGCGCAGCAGCGCAGCGCGGCGCCAGCACCAACCCGGGGCCAGGCTGCACCGACCTCTGGCCAGTTCGCTCAGACGCGGAGCGTCACACGGGTGCGGATAGAGGGCGGCGTGCCTGCCAGGAGCTCCAACGGCGAACTGCGACCGAAGGACCGCTGGTCGGCTCACGAGGTTTGGGCGCGCCAAACCAACGCGCATTGGCACTCGCTCGACACCGTGCAGGCCGCAGGCAGCGCCGATCACGCCCAGGACCCTGATTTCCCGGACACGGTAGTGCGGGCCTTCAGACGCTCCCCGAACGGCACGCTGCACGACGAACCTCTGAATTCGCCAGCCGAACCGGCCGCCGCAGAGCGCCACTCTCCCATGAACGCTGGCTGGATGACCATGCAGGCGTCCACGGAGCGCAGGGCAGTTAGCGCAGCCACGCGGGCGCACGCGCCAGTCGCCAGCGCTAGCGGCGGCTCTGTGAATGAGTCGCGGACTCAGGCCCAGCGGCGCGCAGCACAGGAACCTCAGCCTGAACACGGTCTAACCGCTCAAGCGTCCACTTGGAACCGCGCGGTAGCGCCCTTCGCGGCCACGCCTGCCGCTGGCCACGTCATCAGCGTGCCAGAAGACTCCGACTTGACCAGGGAAGCCGTCGACTGGGTGCCGAGTCGAGAAGCTGACGTCGAGCCGCAGGCGGTCGAGATCGCGGGCGGCTTCGATGAGCCCCTCGACGGCCCTGAGCCCGCGCGTGCGCCGCGGCGGAGCGTCATGGAGCGCATCGGCATTCGCCTCGGTCTAGGCCGCGAGCGGTCGCTGGGCGATGGGGGAGGGGCAAGCGACCACCCGACCTACCCTTCGACCTCCGGCACGGCGCGTTACGCGGCGCCAACCGATGGGGCAGCTTGGAACGCGCAACTCGGCCAGGCCGAGGCTCGCGCCGGCGCTGCGCCCGTCGACGAGCAGCCAAGGTTCGTACCGCGCCACGCGGCGCCTCAGGCCGAGCTGCAGCCGACGCGCCAGCCAGCACCGGAGCCGGCCCAGCAGGCGGAGCGTGCGGTCAGGCACGTGGCCACGGCAACTGCCCTGCAGGACGCCCTGATCGATCTCGAAGATGAGGCGTTAACGCGTGCCCACGCCGCTCGCCGGAGTGCGCGCGAAGCAACGGAGGACGAGGTCACGGCCCCGGCGCCAACGGCCACCGTCGAGGACGACATCGCTTTCCTCGAGGGCTACCTCCGCCGCCCTGGCACACCCGCGGTGGTACGCAGTCTCGACCTAGCCGAGCGGCTTGGGATGAGTCCTGAGCGCGTGGCGCGCGCTCTCGACCGGTTGGCCGAGCACCGCGAGCGCTTCAGCAAGATCAAGGACGGCGCTTACATGGTGCGCCAAACCGGCAGCCTCGGCTGAGAAGGTCGACCTGCTCAGCCCACCGCCGCGCTGGCGTTAGGGCCGTTGCGCATGGCGCGGGCCAGCGAGCTCAGGTAGAGCTCCGTGGCATCGCGCGCCGCTTCGGCGTCGCCGGCCGCGATCGCCTCAACAACAGCCGAGAGTTGCTCGACGGCCAAGCGGCGCTGGCTGTGGCTAAGAAGTTCCGTCAAGTGCGGCGTCAGCAGTTCGTTCGCTACGGACAGCAAGGCGACTAGGAGCGATTCGCCGGCCGACTCCGCGATCAGCTCGTGGAGCTGACGGCGTTCACTCACGCGCCTCGTCGTGCGCTTGGCCACCTGCGTAGTTCCGGCCAGTTCGCTGCGATCGCGCTGAACGGCGGCCCTCAAGTTCGCCGCCTGAGCCTCCGAGCAGTTCATGGCCGCTAGTTCCGCCACGGCTGGCTCGAGGTGGCGTTTGAGTTCGAAGAGCTCAATGGTCGTAGAGCCTTTGCCGTCGACGAGGGGTCGTAGCAGCGGCGCTAGCTGCGCCGCCGTGGGGGAGCGAACGTAAGTCCCGTCACCGTGCCTCACCTCGAGCAACCCTAGGAGCGCAAGGCGGCTTACGCCGTCTCGCAAGGTCGTGCGCGAGACCCCGAGCCGTTGCGCTAGCTGGCGCTCTGGCGGCAACTTCGTGCCGTCTGGCGCGTTCTTTACGAACGCCGCCAAGGCGTCGCGCGCCTGTTCGACCACTCGGGTAGGGGTTGCTTCGCTCACGGCACTCCAATGGCTTCGGCGTTGACGCTCGCGTGCGAGCGCTGTCGAT
>CALCHY010000249.1 GCA_937907415.1 uncultured Trueperaceae bacterium | reverse complement strand
TGCGAGCGTTAGCTATGAGGATCTCGTGACCGGCTTGGTTGAGTTCCCTATCGATCCAGGGTGAGTGCGTGCCGACCTCTAGCGTGACGAGGGAAGATTGCTGGCGCTCGAAGTAGTTCCTGATACTGGTTGGGGCGGTGCGCATGCGGGCTTCCTCAATCAGTTCCCCCGTCAGGGTACCCAGGACGCAGACCTGCGAGTGTTGTCTCCCACGTCGAGTCCGATAGTGAGCGAGTTACGCTGGTTCATGGCTGCTCTCCTTCCTGGGCCGCTAGGCGTCTGTCCGGACGCTCCTGGCAGGCCCGTCAGTTGGAGGGAACTGCGAGTCCGCGGCGGACTCACTCATCCCATCTGAGCCCTAAAGAACGAAGAGCCTTGATCGACAAGGAGAGCGAGTTGAGCGTCACGAAGCAGTGCGAGCTGCTATCCGTGAGCCGCTCCAGCGTCTACTATCAGCCGGTGGCTGTACCAGCCGAGGACCTTAAGATCATGCGGGTCATGGACGAGATTCACCTGCTTAGGCCGTTCTTGGGTAGCCGCCGGCTGGTGGACGAGTTGCGGGAGAAGGGCTTCACGGTCAACGGCAAGCGCGTGCTGCGCCCGATGCGCGTGATGAACTTGAGTCCCATCTACCTGGCGGCGCGCACTACCAAGCGCGGTTCCGGGGCGGGTCACAAGGTCTACCCCTACCTGCTCGACGGGCTCAACATCGACCGCCCGAACCAGGTTTCGGCCACGGACGTGACCTACATCCCCATGGCTAGGGGCTTCTGTTACCTGGTGGGGATCATTGACGTGTACAGAAGTCGTCGGCTCGCTTGGCGGTTGAGTAACAGCATGGATGTGCGCTTCTGCCTGGATGTCCTGGCGGAAGCGCTGGAGCGCTTTGGGCGGCCGGAGATACTCAACAGCGACCAGGGCGCCCAGGGCGGATTCAACCGGTCGTCGCAACATCTCGGTTGTGGAGGCGCAGGGCGTACGAATCGGCATGGATGGCAAAGGCAGTTGGCGCGATAACGTTTTCATCGAGCGCTTCTGGTGAAGCTTGAAGTACGTGCACGTCTACCTGCACGCTTACGATGACCTGCGCGTCGCCCGGCAAGGAATCGGGGCGTACATTGAGTACTACAACCATGAACGGAAGCACTCCAGCCTGGACAATCTGACGCCCGCCCAGCCTTACGAACAGAGGCTGCCTAGTGCCGCAGCATCGTTTCCACCCTCTGTTGGCTTAGCCTCGGGCCCTGCACCGTTAGAGGCGTGAAAGCGATTAGGAACTGAGGGAAGCCTGTCTAAGAATGGGGTCCAGGGCGCAAACCCTAACGAGTGCGCGACCTGGGATATTTAAGTGAGGGCCGATAGGGTGGAACACAATCCGGAGTTCTTGAACGAGTTCAAAGCTAAGCAATTGCTTCCTACGGCGCGGGATGAACTTGCGCAGTGGTTGGAGTGATACCGGCGCTCAATACGTCCCATCAATGAGCAAGTTGTATACCAACCCGTCTTTCCGGGAGTGGGTCGCCGCGCTCAGTGGACAGCCCAGCCTAGGCGTTCCCGACCAACGGACAACTAAAAGAAATCGAACTAATCATGGTGAACTATAATGCAACTCGGAACCCATGCTGGAAGTCAGTCACACGTTGCCTAACTGTCGCGTTAGCTTCCATGCGTAGTCGGGTAAATACTATTTGCGCGTAGCATAAGACTCAGATAGGATAGTTCGTCGCCCCATGCCCCCCCCTTTATTGGGTGTGCATAAATCCGGCATATTTAGAGAGCCTCTATACAACTTTCGCCATAACTATGATGAGTGCGGGCACATGTATTGCTCGCGTAAGGGCTTTTGCGGTGTCGCAATTCAGACGCGAAGCTGCGAACACTACTCCTGTGTCCAGTCACTGCCGCAAGAAAGACACACCCATGTTTTCTCCCACCTTGGAAGTCGTTGCAAATCAACTGCGTCCTTCGCTTTATCAAATGGTAACTGTATTGCTTTCATAATTACACCTATGAGGCCGAAAAAGGCCAATCCGAAGCCGAGAAGGGCAATCGTGCCTCGGCCTGGGTTATAACCTGGGTTTGCTTGTATATTGCCCCAGGTAATCAGGAAGACAAGGCCGCCGATGACCAACCCGGCAATGGAGAGGTTTAGTATTGTGCGAGTCTTTACTGCTCGGTCTGTAATAGGTGCCGCGTATCGCGCTGCCAAGACTGTCCTCGTTTGAGTCTGCGTTTGGATGGAGTGAAGTGAGGGAGAAAAACCGCCGCGCATGTCCATACTGCCGCCCACTGCCGTGCCTGTAGTTGTATGCGAGCCGGTTCCCAATTCCCATACCATCCTTGCTCGCTGGACATTGGTATTTCCACAATGAGGACAAACGATCTGTTTACCCGTAGTCAACATGAAAGAACCTCCGGTTTGTGGCAGATGTGTGCCATGGGCATCCTGGTCTTGGGTTGGGCCCAAGGGTGCAAATGCCAGCGCTTTAGATTATCAAGCGCCTACTATCCTAGGCTTTGACAAAGGTCACACGAAACTGACCCCATTTTGGTGGCCCTCCCGCACGTTGCGTGCTCCATCATGGCGTTTGTAGGACGCGTTGGCGGAGGACGTCGAAGTTGGTGCGGCCGTACATCTGGCGTTTCAGGAACTTCAGGCGCGTGACTCGGCCCTCGCATTGGGCGTTGCTCCACTGCAGTTCGAGGGTGGCCCTGACGCCGGCGTAGTCGGCGCGGATGCCGCTGGTGGTGCTCGTTTTCAGTCAGGCGTCGAAACCGGCGCTGGTCTTGGTCCTGACGAGCCCGATGAAGGCCGTGATTGCGTCGTGGGTGGCTGTGAGTTCGGAATCTTGCCTTACCCGCGCCGCGGTGGCTCCCTCCGATGTGTCTAGGTCAATGTCTCTCTTGCACAGCAGTCAGGCCAGGCGTTCGGCACCAGGCAACAGCCTGCTGGCGGGGCTGCTTGGTTCCGCGGC
>CALCHY010000248.1 GCA_937907415.1 uncultured Trueperaceae bacterium | reverse complement strand
AGGACTCTACCGGCCAACCCTCAAAGGCATCGCGCAGCAAAGAAACGCAGCATGAACGAAAACCATACCGACCGTAGTGCATGCGTGCTGGACGCACAGTGCACCTGCCAGCGACGCGGCCACCACGTTGACGTCGGCGACTGGCCCACCACCTGGGACCCAACCTGCCCACGCCACGGCCTCGACGCGCAGCTCGCGCGCGCCGACCAGACGCTCGACATCGACACCAGCTACTGGAGAGAGGAGTAACGATGGCCCGCGGTCGCTTCATCAGCGCCACCCTCGGCGGCAGCCGCAAGTTCGCCCGACTCGCGAACGACACGCACCGCATGATCTACGTGCTGCTCATCCCCAGCGCGGACGCCTACGGACGCGTCGACGTCGACCCAGTCACCCTGTCCGGACGCGTCCTAACGCGCCTCAGCATCAGCCCGGACGTAGTCAGCGCTGCCCTAGCCGACATGCACAACGTCGGCCTCATCCACCTGTACGACGTCGGCGAAGACCACTACGCGGAGATCACCAACTTCCACGAGCACAACGACATCGACCTCTCGCGCGAAGCGCAAGGGGAGATCCCTGACGCTCGTGGAGTCCTTCCGCCGGAGAAACCACCGCGCGGGACGAAGAGAGCAGACGCTGACCCGCGCGTGTGGAGCGGCGAGTACGTGGCCGCCAACGTCCACCCGGAGGCGGCACCGAGCGCCGCAGCTCAGGCGGATAGCGCCCCCGTGTTGCCATTGTCTAGACCTGCTCCGGACAATGGCGGCCAAAGACAGAGCAATCCCAGTGCAATCCGGCATGAAGTAGAAGTAGAAGTAGAAGGTGAAGTAGAAGATAAAGACATGTCCGCTCGCGCGGACAACCCACCCACCTTCCTGGAAACCCTCATCAGCACCTGGAACGACCAATGCGGTGATCTCCGCCGCGTGCGAGACACCCCCGCGGCCCTCAAAGACCCCAACCTCACGCGGTTAGCGACCGCACTGCATCGACGGCACGCCGCGCGCGCCCTCGAAATCTTCACGGCCGGCATCGCCGCCGTCCGCGCCGACCCTCACTGGCTCGGCGGCAAAGCCACTAAACCCACTCGCCAAGGCGCAGCCTACGGAATCCAGAACTACCTCCGGCACGTCGAAACCAAAGCCGAAGAAGCCGCCGACCTCCACGAAACCACCGCCAGACGCGGCATTCACGAAGGCGACCGCGTCAAACACAAACCCACCGGCGAGATCGGAGAAGTCCTCGGGCGCTTCAACGACGGCACCATCACCATCAACGGACGCGACTACCGACCAACGGAGGAGTTCGAGCCATGGACGAACTAACCAACAAGCTCCTCGAACGCAGCGACCTCGACGCCGAACGCATGTTCCTCACGAGCCTAATCCTCGACCCGAGCGGCTTCGAGCAACACGAGGCGCTGCTCCCCGACGAAGCGTTCTACAGCGAAGCGCACCGCAAGATTTACGCCGCCGCTCGCGCCGTCCACCGCGCGACGGGCTGCGCTGACGCGCACCTCATCGCGATGCACGCCCGCGACAACGGTTGGCGCGAAGCGCCACTAGCCGTCGCCGGGCTCCTCACGGAAGGCGCGATCCTCGACAGCATGACGTTCTGCAGCGCCTACCTCGCGCAGTACGCCAAGCGCGTCCGGAAAACCTACGTGGAGCGCGAGAAAGGCCGAGCCACCCGCGAGTACCAAGCCTCCACCCTCGCGGGGATGGACGAGCACGAGGCGCGCGTCATCCTCGACAGCCTCCTCGACGCCCTCGACGCCATGGACCCACCAAGCATCGACGCGCGCGACGTCGCCGAACTCATCGGCGGCGCAAGCCGACAACCAACCGGGTACCGCGAAGTGGACGCCGTCACCCGCGGCGGCTTCACGCGTCCCGGCCTGAACATCATCGCTGCCCGCCCCAGCGTCGGGAAGAGCGCACTGGCGCGCGGCATCATCCGGCACGCCGCAGCACGCGGCCAACGAGTCTTTTGGTACAGCGGCGACCAGAGCCTCCCGCAGATCTACCAACTCGAAATCGCCGCCGAGAAACGCAGCGGGAACCTGCGCATCGAAGAATGGGAACTCGACCGCCGCGTCGCCGCCGTCGAGCACATCAAAAGCAAGGTCTGGCGTGACCGCGTCGTGCTCATCGACGACCCGCTCACCCTCCCGCAACTCACGAGCCTGGCTCGCGCCAGCCGCGCCGACCTCGTCGTCATCGACTACCTGCAGCTCGTCGACACCGGCGTGAAGGACGAACGCGAGTACGAAAGCGTCACGCGCGTCAGCAAGGCCCTCAAGGCGCTGGCGTTGGAGATGAACGTCGCCGTGGTCGCGCTCGCGCAACTCAACCGCGAAGCGACCCCTAACGAAGCCCCGAGCCTGAATCACCTCAAGGCGTCAGGGCAGATCGAGCAGGACGCCGATCAGGTTTGGGGCCTGCAGCGCGACACGAGCTTAGGCAGCGGCGCGCCCGCGAAGGCCGTCGTGCACGTGTTGAAGAACAAGAGCGGCCCGACTGGCACGGTGCCGTTGACGTGGATTGGCGCGTACGCGACGTTCGAAGATTACGCAAGCGAACGGCGGTACGCATGACGCCCTTCGCGTGGGGTCTCCTGATTGGCCTCGTCATCGGCGCGAACGTCGGCGTGTCCCTCATGGCGCTGCTGGTCGCCGCGAGGGACGGCGATCGACACCTCGACCCCACCAGCCGACGCCAAGCCGAGATGGAGCAACGCGTGTGGGACGCCGCGAACAGGAGCAACGAATGACGCCCAGGAAGGAGGCCGACCATGGCCAGACGCTCGAAAGCCACACCTAAAAAGCTCGGCGAGTTCCTCGACCTCCTCGCCACCAACGGCAACGTCACAATCTCCGCCCAAGAACTCAACCTCGACCGCCGCAAGCTCTACCGCCTCCGCGACGAACAACCCGAGTTCGCGGCCGCTTGGGACTCCGCCATGGCCGAAGCTGCGGACCACCTCGAAGCGGAGGCGAGGCGCCGCGCCGTTGAGGGTTGGCACGAGCCGGTGTTCTACCAGGGCGATGAGGTTGGGTACGTCCGCCGGTTCAGTGACACGCTGCTGATCTTCCTGATGAAGGGCGCGAACCCCGAGAAGTACCGGGAGCGCTCGAGCACGGAGCTCTCCGGTCCCGGCGGCGCGCCACTCGCGCAGGGACTGGTGCAGATCTACCTGCCAGGCAACGGCCGCGATGCGGAGCTGGAGGAGACCACGGTGGAGGTGCAGCCATCGTGACGTCAGCAAGCCCGATGGCGCTGAAGGTCAGCGAGGCGCAGTTCCAACGCCAAGTCTTGCAGCTCGCGAAGTTGTGCGGTTGGAGGACGGCGCACTTCCGCTCTGGCCTCGACAGGCGCGGCAACTGGCAAACCGCGGTGGCGGGTGACGGTAAGGGCTTCCCGGACCTCGTGTTGGTTCGGGAGCGCGTGTTGTTCGTCGAGCTCAAGGTCAACGGCAACAAGCTCGCCCCCGACCAGGTGGCCTGGCGCGACGCCCTCACGCACGCGGGAGCCAACTGGCACCACTGGACCCCAGACGGCTGGCACCTCATCGAGCAGACCCTCAAACGCACACCCCATGGAAGACAATCGGGAGCCGCAACCCCATGAAGCGCGCCTTCACGGAGACCGAGGACGCCGTAATCCGCGCGCATTGGCCGAACGTCCGCGCACTCAACAACCTGCTCGACCGGGCAAGCTCCAGCCTCTACAACCGCGCCGCGCGCCTCGGGCTGCACGAGCCCAGGAGACCCGCGCTGACAACCAGCGCCACTGGGTCGGCGGTCATCTACTGGCCTGCTCGCCACACGAGGGTCACTGACGCCTTGCACGCCCTCGCCGAGACGCCAGGCCTCACGCTCGAGGTCTACGCACGCGAAAAGCAACGCATCCTGAACCAAGCCTGAGGAGGCGCAGTGCCAGACGAACCACCACCCGACCAGCAACTAACCAGGGCCGTCGCGAACGTCCTGTGGTGGCACCTTCGAGGCAACGTGTGGCCGGCTGCGCTTGAGACTCGGGCGATCAGCCCCACGGGAGCGCCCCGCAGCGCGTCCTACAGCAGCGCCAGCCGCATGCCCGGCCCCACCCTTGACGGCGAGGCCCTCACGCCGACAGTCGAGGTCATCACGCGCACGCCGCTCATCCGCGCCAACCTCTGGAGCGACGATTGGCCCGGCCGCACCGCCTGGCGCATTCTCCTCGCGCGCCCCGACGCCGACCGCGCCCTGTCGCGCATGCCCGCCGCCGCCATCGCCGAGTACGAACTCGCCTTGGAGCATGCCACCTGCCGCAAACCGTTCACCGTCGAACGCGACGAGAACGGCGACGCCTACCTCACCCGCAACAGGCACGACGGCACCATCACGCACCTCACCGCCGCAGCCCTCGAAGCCATCGCGCGAGTCGCCGACCTGCACCGCATCCCACCGCACGTCGAGGACGCCCTCATCACGGACAGCGACATCAACCTCGACGCCATACGCGCCGCCCTGCAACTCGCAGGCAACGAAGAACCAGCCGCTTGACCGTGAAAACGCACGGTGCTAAGGTGCTAGTCAGTCGTTCTGACTCAAGACCCCGCCACCCCCCTGGCGGGGTTTCCCTTTGCTTGCGGGTCCGCACCGAGCGGTGCGCCCAGGCTCATCACCCGGGACGGGCCGGTGCAACTCCGGCGCCCGCACCCAAAACAACCCAGACAGGAGGCCGCGCGTGGCCCGCAAACGACGCCGCTACACCGACGACGACCGCGCCACCGCCCTGGCCGTCCTCCAAAGCAACGGCGGCAACCTCGCCCGCACCGCGAGAGAAACCGGCATCAGCCAAAGCACCCTCAGAGGCTGGCGCGACGACCCGCACCCCGGCACAGCGGAACTCCGCGACCAAAAAAAGGCCGCGCTAGGCGACCTCTGGGAAGAAGTTGCCCGCGCCTACATCGGCCGCGCGCTAGACGGAATCGTCATCAATGACAGCCCCGGCCAAGCCGCCATCACCATCGCGGCCATAGCCACCGACAAGCTGCAACTTCTCCGTGGTCAACCCACAGAAATCAACCGGCATGAGCACAGTGAGCGAGCGACCCCCGACCGCGCCATTGACGCGGCCGCAACCGCCCTCCGGCGCTCCGGCATCGTCAACTGACCTTAGGGCCGTCAGGGACGCGATAGACGGCGGTCACCTCGGCCTCATCCCTTGGGCGCTCACGTACCTCCCTGACCACTTCGGCAGCGACCCGGCGGAGTTCCACTGGGAGCTTGCAGAGTTGGCGGCAGAGCATGACTTCCTGGCGGTGGCCGCGCCGCGTGGTCACGCCAAGACGACGGTCCTGGCGCTTGCCGAGCCGCTCTTCAGTGCCGCCACTAGGCGTGAGCCGTTCACGCTGATCGTGAGCGACACCGCCACGCAAGCCGAGCAGCGCACGAGTGACCTGTACGCGGAGCTGCTAGAGAACGATGACCTAGTCCGCGCCTACCCGCACCTGGCGTTGCCCGAACGCAAGGATTACGAAATCAAGCGCGTCAAGCGGTCAACGCGGGACTTCATCACCTTGGGCGGCATCCGCTTCACCAGCGCGGGCGCCGGGCAAAGCCTGCGCGGCATCAAGGACCGGCATCAACGCCCCAGCCGCATCATCGTTGACGACCTTGAGAACGACGAGAACGTTAGGACACCCGAGCAGCGCGAGAAACTCTGGGACTGGTTCACCAAGAGCCTGCTCAACCTGCCTGGCGCTGAGGGTGCACGCATCACGATCATCGGCACCATCCTCCACGAGCGCAGCCTGTTGGCGCGGCTCCTGAGTGACGAGCAGGCGGGCGTGTGGACGCAACGCCGTTACCGCGCCCTCACCAACGGGCAACCGCTCTGGCCTGGCCATTGGACGCTTGAGAAGCTCGAAGCCACTCGCGTCAGAATCGGGTCCAGGGCGTTCAGCACGGAATTCCTGAACGACCCCATCGACGACAGCGTGACGCTCTGGAAGGCCGCGTGGCTCGATAGGAACCGCGTCACGCAAGCCCCGCCCCTCAAGCGCATCGCCGTCGCTATCGACCCGAGCGCCACGAGTGGTGGTGATGAGGCCGGGATTATCGCTGGCGGCATCGACGAGCGCGGGCACGGTTTCACGCTGGAGGACAACACCACCAAGGGCAGCCCCGCCACCTGGGCCAGGGTTGCGCTAGACACGTACCACCGCCTAGAGGCTGACTTCATCATCGCGGAGAAGAACCAAGGCGGCGAGATGATCGAGCAGACCATCCGGTCAGTCCTCCGCCCAGGCGAGGCCATGCCCCGCGTCGTGCTCGTGTGGGCCAGCAGAGGCAAGGCCACCAGGGCTGACCCCATAGCGGCTCTAGACGAGAGCGGCAAACTTCACATGGTCGGCACATTGTCCGCCCTAGAAGACGAGCTGACCACCTGGGTACCAGGCATGAACAGCCCGAACCGCATGGACGCGTACGTGTGGCTGTGGAGCGAACTCGTACCGTCCGGCCCGACCCGCATTGACCCCATCGGCCTCTAAGGCCCCCGGAACAACCAGAAGGGAGGTGAGCCGCTTGCTGCGACTCTTTGATCGTGGCCGCCGTGAACGCGAGTTGCAAGCCGCGCTAGAGCAGGTCAGGCGTGACGCCCTCAGCGAAGCCACGAGCGTGTTCGAAGCCTGGCAGTCCGCCAGGGACTTCGACACCATCCACGCGCCCGTAGACGACCAATCCAGGGCGCGGGCGGCGTACGACACGACGAGTCTCCTGAACGCCGCCGTTGAGACGGTCACGAGCCTCACGCTCGCTGACGGCGTGACGTACGGGCAGTTGGACGACGCCACCGCCCAAGCGGCGCTAGAGCAGTGGTACGAACTCAACCAAGTCGAAGAGTTGTCCAAGGAGATGCTGCGTGACTGGCTGCTGGACGGCGTGCTCCTGCCCGTCATCGCGGACGACGCGCCACCCACGCAACCCGCGTGGGTGAACCTGTGGGACACCATCAATCACCCCGTCGAGTTGCGCACCGAGGCGGGTAATCCCCGCAACGTGCTCGGCGTCAGGTTGCCGCGCGAGCAGCGGCCCGTCATCGGCGTTGAGTCGTTCGCGCTGAGGCGCAACCGGCCCGCGACGCGCACCCTCACCGACTTGGCGCTTGGCGTGAGTCCGCTAGCGACCGCCATCAACCCGAGCGTGGCGCACGCGCGACTCCTCGAACTCCGACTCAGGCTGCACGAAATCAGGGGCCGCCTTAACGCCGTGTACTACGCCTTCGCGGACTCACCTGAGCAACTCCAAGCCGCCGCCGCGCGATTCAAAAACATGCCGCGTGACGGCAGCATGGCCACCCTCTGGCGCGACCGCACCACCGGCCAAAGCGAGCAGTTGGAACTCCTCACCGCCAAGGCAGAAGGTGCCGACGCCGAGAAAGACATTCGCGCCTACGTCCGCGCCGTCGCGAGTGTGGCGGGCATCCCCGAGCACTACCTGGCTGTCGGCGACACCGGCAATAGGGCGACTGCCGAGAGCATGAGCGAGCCGATGGTCAGGCGCATGGAGTCGCTGCAGCAGTTGATCGTCGGCGTGCTGACGGAACTATTCCGGAAGGAACTCGTCCGCAGGTTCGGACCCGACCGGCTTTACTCGATGACGGTGATTGAGGTTGACGGCCTGACGCGCACCCCCCGAACCATCCAAGTGCCCGCCTCGCAACTGACCATCCCGTTTGATGCGCCGCCCGTCCGCAGCACAGACGTGGACACCACCCGCGTGGTGACCGCGCTCGACAAGGGCCTCATCAGTCAACAGACCGCTACCCGCGAACTCGGCTACGACCCCGCCCTGGAAGCCGAACTCATGAGCAACGAAAGGAGCCCCGATGAAGACGGCCCTGACGCGTGAACGCGCGCGTGACCTCACCGAGCGCGTGGTGTTCGAAGACGCCCCCGCTGACAGCGGGTACCTAGCGCGCATCACCGCCACCCTCACCACCGGCGATGAAATCAACCGGAACGGCAGGTACTACCCCGCCAGCGTGTTGGCTGACGCCGCCACCGCAGCCAACGAGGCCGCCGATAGGGGCGAACTCATCGGCCTACTCGACCACCCCGACTGGTTCGAGGGCAACAAAGGCAGCCCCGCCAAGACCGTCGTCAAGTGGGAGCGCGTCTGGATGGAGGGGTCCGCCCTGATGGGCGAGGGCCTCCTGCTCGACACCACCGCCGGGCGTGACCTGAACTCCCAGCGCAAGGCGAAAGTCCGCCTCGGCCTGAGTACCAACGGCATGGCCGCCAGCCGCTTCGTGAAAGCGAGCGAGCTGGACCCTGACTCCGAATCGAGTGACCTCATCCAGGTCATCGAGAGTTTCGAGCTGCTCACCGTCGACGTCGTGAACGACCCGGCGTCAGTGGGAGCGGCAATCAACCGCGAAGCCCGCGCAATGCGGGAAAGGAAGGAGCACGACATGACCGCAGAAGAGCGAGCCAAGCAGCTCGAAACCCAACTAGCGGAAGAGAAGACCGCGCGGGAGGCAGCCGAGGCAGCCGCCAAGACCGCCCAGGAGGCGCAAGCGAAAGCTGAAGTCGCCCTGGTGACCGCCGAGCGTCGCCACGTCGTGGAGGCCGCCCTGGCGGGCCGCAGCGTGCCCGAAGCGGTGAAGACCGCCATGCTCACCGCCGCTAATACCGCCGAATCGGTGGAAGCCGCGCAGGAGGCCGTCAAGGCCCTCGCGGACGCCTACGCAGGGTCGAGCGGGAACGGTAATAACCACATCCCGGAGAACGGCAAGCCCACCACGGACGCGCTGGCTGAAGCCCGCGAGAAGATCGGAGTGAACGCATGAGCAAGAACTGGGTTATGGGCGACGTAGGCGCGGGCGTGACCATCGCCGCTGCCGTCGACGCCAAAGCAGTAGCGGGTGACGTCACCCACGTCGGCACCGCCGCTGGTGGCCTCTACGGCTACCTCGTCACCGAACGCGGCACCGCGGACGGCCCCAACGCCGTCGGCATCGCCGACGGACAAGCATCCGTCCGGCTCATCCCCACGGAAGCCGTGGTGGAACTCACCGTCGCGGGCAGCCCCACGCTCGGCGCGAAAGTCTACAGCAGCGTCGGTAGCTCCGCCGTGGAGTACACCACCGTCGGCGCCGCCGCCAAGTACCACGTCGGGCACGTCGTCACCATCCCCGGCCGCACCGCCGCCAGCGGCAAGGCGTTCGTTTATCTCGGCAGCGCCACCGGCGCGGTAGGAGGCATCTAACCATGAGGTTCTCTAGCATCGAGCGCGTCTACGATCGACTCGTAGCGCAAGGCAAGCTCACGGAACGCCAAGCCGCGCACGCGAGCCTGGTCACCATCTTCGAGCACGCCACCCTGGCGTTCCTCGGGGGGCAGTTCGGCGAGAAGGTCGTCGCGCAAGCGAAGGACGACGTCCGCGGAGCCGACCAGGTCACCCGCCGCGCGTTCGAGCGTCACGCGCCCGACCTCGGCGGCCTCACTAGCGCCCTCGCCCGCGAGAGCATCACCACCACCCTCGACCTGCCGGCCATCGTCGGCCGCGCGCGGGACATCATCAACCGCAACGACGGCCGCGCCGCGGAGATGCTCATCAGCCCGCTGTTCGACGGCAGCGCCAAGCGCACCGCCACGGACTTCCGGACCATCTACGGCATCAAGACCACCGAGGACGGCAAGGGCCTCTTCCCGACCCCCGAGGGCGCGAGCGTCACGTACGACAAGATCGAGCGCACCACCGAGGGCTACTCGGTCATGCCGTACAGCGTGGCGTCCGGCTGGACGTGGGAAGCGCGCGTCAACGACGACCTCGGCTCGTTCCTCGAGGAAGTCAGGCTCTTCGGTGAGCGCGGCACCCGCAACCGTCGCC
Source organism: uncultured Trueperaceae bacterium (assembly GCA_937907415.1). Next base: position 19,611 of record CALCHY010000248.1, on the reverse strand, counting down.
TCGTCATCTACGACGCCATCGACGCCGCCCTGTCCGAGAGCACCCCGTCCGGCTCGCAGCCGTCCGGCGGCACCGCCGCGGCTGGCGGGCCGACCATCGCGAACATCGAGTGGGCGGCCGCCACTCTCGCCGCGGATAACCGCGTGCTCGGCGCCGTGACGGTCCCACCCAAGTGGAACCCGCTCGCGCGCATGACCGCCGCCAGCCAAGTGGTGCCCGGCAGTGACACCCCCAACCCCGCGCAGGGCACCAGCATCAACCTGGAGCGCGGCCTCGGCGTCGGCACCCCATTAACCACCGCAGGCAACTGGCTCGCTCACGAAGCCGTCATCGCCACGTGGCTCGAGTTCGCGACCCTGACCGGCTTCGAAGCTGGCGCGCGCATCGTGTTCAAGCTGCCCGACACGGACGCCCGCGACCTCGGTAGCTTCGAGAACATGACGGAAGCGTTCAAGATCGTGGACGCTATCGCCGCGAAAGTCACGGACGCCGACAGCGTCATCGAAGTCAAGAACGCCTGATAGGGAGCCGTGAGCGGCGTGACCGCAGCTGATTTCCTCATTCAGAATGGCGGGCGGCTCGATCCCGTGTGGTTCGAGCCGCACGACCTCAACAACCTCCTAACCGCCTGGCTCGCAGCCTCTAGTGGCTCTGACCAGGCGGTAGAGGCACTCGTGTACGCGCGGGCGTTCGAGACGCTCGTAGACGCAATCATGATCACCGCCGCCAGCGAACGCGTCGGCAGCATCAGCGCCGCACGCTCCGACGAACAACTGCGGTACTGGCAGCGGCAAGCCGCCTACTGGCGCGGCAAAGCCGACGCCCTCACGAGCGGCACCGGCCCCGCCATCGTCCAGTGGGAAGGAGACCCATTGTGGCGCAACTAATCCGCTCCGGCCCCAGCGGCCAAGTGGAAGACGTCGGGCACGTCCGCCATGGCGTCATCCACACCGTTCCCGACGACCTTGTGGCGCAACTCTTGGCAACAGGAGAGTGGGCGACCACCACCGAACCAACGATCGAACGCGTCACGGAACCCGCGCCCGCCACCCCAACACGCAAACACACCAAAGACAAGAAGCGGTAAACCACGCCGAGGAGGTGATCTCGTGACTGGCGTCTTCGGGTCCCTGTCACTCATCCGAAACCTCGCGGGCGACGCGCCTCTCACCGTGCAAGCCCTGCAACCGAAACTCACAGCGAACCCGAACTTCCCCAACCAGACCTACCTCGACTGGGGAAACGCCACGGTGGCGCTCACCACTAATGGCACATTGCAACCTGCATCCGCCAAGGCCATTGAACGCGTCGGCCGCATCGGCCGCGTCGGCATCTGGCAACTCTTCACCAGCCTCGTGCCGCTACACCCCTTCAGTCGCGTGCGCATCGACGGGCAACAGTACGCGGTGCTCGAGATCGCCTCGTACGCCACCCACAACGAACTCGTCGTGGAGGAGGTGCAGGTGTGAGCATCACCATCAAGAGCAACGCAGCCGCCATCCAAGCGCGGTTACGTAGCGACCTGGTCAGCCGTACGAAGCGCCGCGCGAAGCAACTCCAGGGCATCGCGAAGGACAAGCACCGCAACGCAGCCCGCGACGGGCCAGGTATCAACATGTTCGGTGAGCATCGCAGCGCGCCAGGCGGGCCACCCGCGATGGAAACCGGCGCGTTGTTCGCCATCATCGACCAGGGCCTCGAGCAAGACGGCGCGACGGTCCGCGTGGCCGTCAATTATGCAGCTCTGGAGTTCGGAGCGGCGCTGCGGAACCGCGGCGTCATCGACCCTCGCCCACTCGGGCAGCAGTCCATCGCCGAACTCAAGCGGCAGATGGAGGCCGAGTGAACACCCTCAAGCCGCTTCAGGACGCCCGCGCGGCGCTCCTGACGCTAGGGAAACCCGTCCACTACGGGGATTCCCTCGACAAGGACAGCAGCGGGTACGTGCGGCTCCCACAAGACCCGGCCTTCTTCGTCCTGCACCTCGTGACCGGTTCACCGAATTTCGAGTGGGGCGCAACAACCTACGGAGTCGCCAGAATTCAAGTCTCCGCCTGGGCCGTCATCGAGGGCGAGGCGCAAGCCATGCTGGCCGCTTCCGCTCCGCACCTGATCGCGGCGCGGTTCACCCCCAACCTAATCGCGGCCCTCGGCCGCACAACATCCGGCGGTGCCGCGCAGGCTTGGACGGGCGCCGCGCAGACCTGGGAAAGGACCGAATGAAGTTCACCAAACGACACACTCTCAACGGCGTCACATACGAAGCAGGCGATCGCTTCGCGGGAGACGTGTTCCTCGGGCGGTTCCTGCACCAACGCGGCGCCCTCGAACCCGACGGCGCCCCCGAGGACGCGGCCATAACCGCGAAGCACACCAAGCCCTCATGGAGCGCCGGCACGTCTGAGGCGCCCACTGAACCGCAAGAACCCACCACCCCGAAACGCCGAGCTAAGCGCCCGGCAGAACAGGAGCAATAAGCATGGCAGTCCGCGCAGACTTCAGCTTCGCCCGCGAGGGCGACGTCGTGATTAGCCACTCCCCCGGCAGCGCCGGCACAGTACCGACCGGCACATGGAAGGCGCTTGGGTGCCCCAAAGGCACATGGACGCTCGACAGCACCACCGCCAGCGTGGACGACGGCCTGGATTACTGAGTAGTCCCACCGTCCCGTGAGGGGCGGTCGCAAACCCGGTGAATTGCTGGGAAGCCCTTAGAGCCGACGCACCACAACGTGGCCGGGAACGGCGAGCGTGACGGTCTGAGAAGCGTTCGGATTGGGTAATCAGCAGCGAAGCCCCCAGGCCGGGGGAACGTTCGACGGCTATCCCGAGAGGGAGTAGGGTCAAGCGACCCGAAGCGCCGGGCAACTCGCAATAACACCGTCCAGCACGGTATAATCGTGCATGGACGGCAAGGCGTGCACCAAGTGCCAGGAGCATAAGCTCCTCACTGAGTTCGGCCCCGACAAGCGACGGGCGGACGGCAGGAAGTCCCACTGTAGGGCTTGCTGCCGCGCCACCCAGAACAGCTACCGGGCGGAGAACGTGGAGCACGTCAGGCAGATCGAGAAACGAGCAATGGCGAACTTCAAGCGCCGCAGGCCGGAACGTCTGCGCGCCATCAGCTTGAAGTGGGCTAGAGCCAACGCAGAGCGCATGAATGAGTACAGCCGGCAACGCCGCCGCCTCCACCCCGATAAGAAGCGGGCGGAGACGCAACGGTACAGGGCGCGGTTAGCGAGCGCCGAAGGTAGCCACACCGCAGCGGACATCAGGGCTCAGCTAGCCGCGCAGAAGCGCAAGTGCTGGTGGTGCCACAAGCCGTTGCCCGGTAACGACTACCACGTCGACCATCTCATTCCGCTCTTCAGGGACGGCTCTAACGGCCCGGAGAACATCGTCATCGCTTGCCCCCAGTGCAACTTGCGTAAGAACGCGAAGATGCCCTGGGAGTTCAACGGTCGCCTGCTGTAATCGCGAGTTGGTGATATAGCCTGCTCTCACGCGAAAGCATGAGAAGGCCGGACCTAGCGCGTCCGGTCGCAACACAAAGGAACTGGTGCACGGCAGTAAACGCCGCCATTGAAGGCGCATCGCCTGGCGGGAAGCAAATCACACTCAGCGGCACCATGGAGCTCATCCTGAGCGATGCCGCGTACGCCGCCATCATGACGGCGGAGTCAACCAACGCCTACTCGTGGTTCCAGATCGTCGCGTCCGACTCGGCTGGCGTCACCACCAAGACGTGGACGATCGGCGGGTACTTCACGACGCTGGGGCACAACTTCAACGGCACCGGCCCATCCGACGTGACGGTCGCGTTCCGCGCCTCAGAGCGCAACGCGAGCTGATGCTCCTCGTCGCCCCGGAGGTCCCCAACCAACCCAGCGGCAAGCCGCTGCTGCAAGGTTACGGGTGCCGCCTCCGGGGCGGCACCATATCTTGCGAAGTCTTGTATGTCGGCGCGAATATCCCCGCGCAAACCCTTGCCGCTGAGTTGCATGAGCGCGGCAAGCCCCCGCAGCGCGTGGCGTTGGAATGGACGCCGCTCGAGCCGCGCCTATGGAAGCAAGCCACCATCACCGTCCTGGAGGAAGCATGAGCATCAAGTTAAGGAACACGAGCGTCCTGCCGTTGGCGGGCGCCGAGACCATCACCGTCCTAGGCCTGGAAGTACCGCTGCGTGACCGCTTGGCGTTCGGCGCGCAAGTCGAAGTCATCGACCTACAGAACAAGTACCAAGTGGGTGATATCGGCGAGTTCGAGTACCTCATGCGACTCTTCTGCGTCTTCACTCGCAGCCTCCCAAAAGCGCAGCAGGTGCGCTTCGAGTGGCTCGCGCAGCAACAACTTGAGGCCGACGAGGTCGCTGAACTCACGACCGGCACCCTGCGACTCCTGGACGCCATCCGCCGTAACGACGAGGGCGAGGTGGAGGCGGGAAAAAACGCCGTCAAGGGGAAGACGGCGAAGGTGACACCGAAGCCAGCCTCGACCCCCTAGCCATTGCCCTCACCATCTGCGAAGTATTCGGGTGGTCGTTCAACTACGTGTGGGACGAACTCGATTACCCGCTGGTGCTAGCCATGCACGCCTGGTTGCCTAACGCCTACTACCGCCGCCAAGCGATGGGCGCACGCTTGGCATTCGCGTTCGAGTCCTTCGCGGGAGCGGATCACAACAACTTCTTGGAGTTCCTGCCCGCGTGGATGCGACCCGACCAGGAAGGTGACGCGCCCACCGCGCCGGTGTTCTCGGCGGCCGTCGCCGCTGACGTGGATCTGGCCTTTGACTTGGGTTTCCTCAGCCAGGACGCCCTGATCGCCCTGGGTTCCAAGCGCCTGCGGGCCGCTGGAGCCTTCCGACCTGACCGCAGCACCGACGTGAGCATCACCGCCTGAGAGGAGACGAGCCATGGCCAAGCAAAGCGAACTCGAAACCCTGTTCGTCACCTTCATCGGGAATGACGAGAAGCTCGAGGCGACCTTCAAGCGCGTCGTCGCTCGCGCTGGGGAGGTCGCCAAGGAAATTCGTGACGCGATCGCCGGGTCGTTCACCGCCGACCTGTTCAGCACCGACGAGCTGAACAAGGCGTTCTCGGCAGTCACGGCCGCAGCGGAGAACGCCGCCGCGGCCGTCAAGACCGTGTCCGACGCCAACGCCGAGCAAGTCAACGCGGCGAAGGCCGCGGCGGCTGACGTCGGTAAGGCCGTCTCCGAAGCAGCCCAAGGTACTGCGCAGGCCGCCAGCACCGCCGCCGAAGCGACCGGCAAACTCGGTGATGTCGGCCGCGCCGCGCAAATCGTCGGCCGGCAGGTGGTTGAAGCCGCCGACGCGACCACGCAAGGCGGCAAGGACTTCGCTACGTGGGCGGCGGAACTCCAGCGGGACATCGAGAAGCTCGGCAACGGCACGGCTAACGCTGCCGACCTCGTGAAGACCCTCATGGCGAACATGCGCGGCCTCGGCAAGGAATCCGAAGTCGCCGCGGCTCAGCAGAAAGCGCTGAACATCTTCATCGCCGACCTGTCCGACCAAGTGCGGAACGTTCGCAGCGCGTACATCAACGGCCGCATATCTCAAGGCGAGTACATCGAATCCAGCAAGCACCTGAAGACCACAATCGGCGAGCTGCAGGACGGCCTGGAACTCACCACCAAGCAGCAACTCAAGTTGAACATCGCGTCCGCCACGGCGGAGCGCGGCCTCGCAACCTTGCGCGGCGAGGCGTCACGCTTGGGCCTCGCGCATCAAGTGAACCTCTCACTGATGCAGACGTTCGGAACGCAACTACGCTCGTTCGGACCGGCCGGCGCGGCAGCGTCGGCATCCCTCGGGTTCCTCTCCAAGGGCCTCTCGAGCTTGCAGGCACCGCTCTCCGCCGCGGACTTCTCTCTCGGGAAGCTCGGCGTGATCCTCATGCGCCTCCCGAGCCTCATCGGGTTGGCGTCAACCGCCGTCACGCTCGGGCTTGGCGTAGCGCTGTTCAAAGCCGCGCAAGGCGCCGCCGAAACCGCCGACAAGATCGACAAGGCGTCCCAATCCGCCGGCTTCACCGCCGAGGCATTCCAAGAGGTCGCATACGCGCTTGAACAAAGCGGAGTAGCGCTCGATCAGACTCGGCAAGGCCTCAATGACTTCAACGCCCGCCTCGGCCAAGCTGCGGCAGGTAGTCGAAGCATTGCCGATGCCTACAAGCGTCTCGGCGTTGAACTGCGGGACACGCATGGCGCCGTGAGGGACGGCGAGGCGGTCTTCACTGACCTCATCAGCAGCCTCTCGGCCGTTGAGACCGCGGCCGAAAAGGCGGCTATTGGGGGCCAGGTGTTCGGCGAGGAATTCAGTCGGCGCATCATCCCCGCGCTCAACACTGGCGTTGACGGGTTCAATGCGCTGCGCAAGGAAGCCCGCGACTTGGGCCTCATCCTCTCAGGCGGCACCGTGCAGTCGCTAGTGGCGTTCAAGGACGAAATGAACACCGTCAAGCGGCAGGTGGAGACGGCGAAGATCGAGATTGCCGCCGCCTTCCTGCCGGTCCTGCGCGAAGTGTTCATCCCACTCCTCCAGAACGGCGTGGTGCCTGCGCTGCAGAATGCCGCGCAACGCGTAGGGGAGTTCACGCAGAAGTTCCTCGACCACGGCCCCGCCGGCGTGGAGTTCCGAAGGGAAATCGTCAAGGACTTCGAGCCACTACTGCGGTTCGGGGACATCATCATCGGCGTCGGGCAGGGCTTCGTCAGCTTCGGGCAGCTCATTGTCGGCGTAGCCGCCGGAACGGGCGCGGCGCTCGGCACCCTCAGCGTGCAAGCTGAGACGTTCGCGACCCGCATGGCCGAAGTCGGGCAGGGCCTAGCGTGGTGGCAGCAAGGCAACGCACTTGGCGCCATCGAGATTTGGAAGCGCGTCGGGCGAGCCGCGACGGAATCCTTCGACCCGAAAGAGATTGGTCGGAGCTTCGAGGACGCAGCCGGGAAGTACCTCGACGCGTCATTCAGCACTGCGCAGGGTGCGCAGGAGCGCCTCATCCGCGCACTCTCCGGGGATTACTCGGCGATCGTTGAGAACCTCAGCAGCACCTTGGCTGGCGCCGCGAACGCCGGCGCGACTGCATTGCGTGGCTTGGGTGATTCGGCTGACAACGCCAATGACGCGCTGGGGCGCTTGGGGCAGGCTGCGCCCGAAGGCAGTCTCGCCAAACTGCGCGAACAGCTCGCTGCGGCGCAGAAAGAGTTCGAGAACGCCGTCAACGACGAGGCACGAGCCGGCGCGATTGAACGCATCCGCATCAAGGAGCAGGAGATCGCCGCCATACAGGCGATGCTGGCGGCCGCCGACCCGTTCGCGGCGGCTCGCGCATGGACCACTCGCTTGGGCGCTGAACTCGAATTCGGAATCAAGAGCGCAGCGGACGTGCTTGACATCATCACGCCGCGCATCGATGAGCTCCGTAAGGAAGCCGCGTCGGCGCTGCAGGGCTTCGGTTTCGACAGTCAGGAGTACGCCGAGGTGACGGGCAAGCTCCGCATTCTGGAGGAACTCCTCGCGCGCGTGATGAGGGACAAGAAGACCATCACGGTCGACGTGAAGGCGAACGTGGTGGAGGTACAGGACATCGCTGCGCCCGAAGCGTTCGCGGCCTTGACGCCGGTCATGCAAAAGTTCCTTGACCTGCTCGGCGCACCCGCCAACGCAGCGTTGACGACCTTCCGCACGAACTACGACGACTTCTCGCGCGGCGTCAACCTCGCTAGCGGCAGCACCGTCAGCGCCCTCAACGCCACGAGCGCCGCCCTCGGCATCTTCTCGGACACCCTCATCGCCATGAAAGAGTCCGGCGCATCAGTCACGGACCTCATGGCTGCGCTAGCCAAGAGTCGGTTCTCCGGCGCCCTCATGCTCGGGCCGGGCGACCTGGACGTGAGCGAGCAGCAAGGCCTCCTGGAGCGCGCCTACGCGGCTCAGGCGGCGGCATTCAAGCGCCTACAGGGCGCCATGACCGAGGACCAAATCGTTGAGGAAGGACGCCGGTACGCTGCGGCGCAGGCAGACGTGAAGCGCCTGGAAGACCTATACCAGGGCGCTGATTTCACGCCTGACTTGGACGCCGGCCGCGAAGCCCGCGTGCAGTTGAACCTAGACTTGGCGGCTGCCACGCGCAGCCTGGTGCTGTTCGGGCGCGAGAACGAGATCGCCGCCACCAGCATGAGCCTCGTTGAGAAGGCCATCACGCGCATCCTGCAGAAGGACCCCACCGCCAACGTTGACGACCTCACCGCCACGTGGGCGTTGCTCAATACGACGCTGGGCGGCACCGCTGGCGTCGGCACCGACGTCGCCCAAGTCCTCAAGGACCTCGGGGCGGCGCAGGCTCGCCTAGCGGCCCTGAACGGCACGGCGCCAAGCGAGTGGGACAACCTCCGAGCGGCGTTTCTGGCGGCGAAGAACGCGGCGCTCATCACCGACGAACAACTCAAAGAACTGCTCGACACCATCGGGAAGCTAGAGGGCGTCGACAAGGCCGCGAAGGCCCTCAACGAGCTCGCTGGCGACATCAACTTGGGTGTCGGCATCGCCAAGGGCCTGACTGGCGCCCTAGAGGGCATCCGCGACAACGACCTCCAGGGCGCTCTGGGGGGCCTCACGCAACTCGGCGCCGCCATCGGCACGCTCATCGGCGGGCCTGCCGTCGGTGCGCTAGTGCAGGCCATCGGTCAGGGCCTGCAGGCCGCCGTTGGGCTCTTCCAAGTCATCGGCGACTTGTTCACGGGGGATTCTCCCGCGCGCCGAAAGTTGCGGGACAGCCTGAGCAGCACGGTGGCGGGCGCATTCCGCACCGGCATCCTCGACGGACTGCGGGGCGGTGACCGGTGGCGTGAGAACCTGCACGAGAGCGTCAAGGAAGCTGTCCTTGGAGCCCTTATCGACAGTTTCGTTCAAGCCGCGGTCATGAACGCCATTTTCGCGCCGTTCATCGACCAGTTCACTAAGATCCTCAATCGCAGCGGCGTGGATGCGGCCTTCAGCTTCTTCGATCAGCAGTTCGAGGGTTTCTGGAACTCCGCCATGGAGATCGTGGAGGGCTTCGTCAGCCGCGGGCAATCGTACTTCCAGCAGGCGGAGACGGCTGTGAAGAAGGCGGATGAACTCACGCCGGGACGATTCGACCTTCCGTCTGCCACCGTGAGCGTCTTGGCGGCGCCGCAGTGGTCGCTGGAGCTCGGCACTGCCGCCGAGCGAATGAGGGAGGCAGGTGACGCCATGTTGACTGCCGCGCAGATGATGCAGGCGACCTTCAACCAGGGCATCCCCGTCACGACCACATCAATGCGTGGCCTTGACGCGCAGAGGGCGCTATGAAGGCGCTCCAGCTGTTGGACGCGAGCATGGCGCCCATCTTCACGGTGAGCGTCCGCGACAACGACCCAGTCGACAATGCGCCGCTGCGCAACATCGAGGGCGTTCAACCCCCCGGCCACTCCGTGCAGGGCGTCTTCGGGAGTGGTTTGCATCAGGCGGGAGAATTCAGGCGTTTCGCGGCCATGTGCTCGATCGTCGGTTACGCGGATGTGTACGCCGCCAAGGCGGCGCTGGAACGCGCTCTGCTGCGCACCGCCGCGCTCCAAGTGGATGATTGGAGACTGCCCATCGCCGCTTATGTGGGTCTGGACGAGTGGGCGTTGGTGCTTGGCGGTTTCAAGGCCAACGTCAATTTGGTTCCGGCGAGTCCCTTCTGGCGGTACTTGGTGAGCCCGAAGGCGGGCACAGGCAGTCAGGCTGGCACGACGATCACCGGGTCTGGGTTCGCATCCGGGGACGTTGGGCGGCTGCTGGTGTTCGCTAGCGGCGCGGAGGCGTTCATCACGGGCGTCTCAGCCCCTTCCACGGCCACAACCAACGTCGACCAGACGGTGACGTCCCAGGCGTACGCGGTGTACGCCGTGGTGACGGGTCTCCTGTGAGGTGGGAGGTGCGGGTCTCTAACGCCGTGAACTCCGCCTTGTTGGTGGAGTTCGTGAATGGCGCGCGCGTGCCGGATGGCGAGGTGGCGCTGCGCGGCTTCGACCCGCCGGTGGTCACGCCGCCCGGCTCCAGCAAGACGCTGAACGTGTTCGCGCGGCAGGATCGCGCCTTGATTCCGCCGCGCGCCATCATTCAGTTCGTCCTGGACGGCACGCCGGTGTTCTGGGGGCCGGCAATCATCGTGCCGCCACTAGCCAGTCCCGGCGCGGGACCCGCGGACTCTGACAGAGACAGTCTGGAGCGCATCACGGTCGCGGGCGGCGAGCAACTGCTACGCAACTCCGTGGTCGGTCCCAGGTTGTTCGACGGGGTTAGCGATGTGGCCGCGATCGCATTCGAGTTGTGCAGCCTTTATGCGCATCCGGCATTGACGGTTGACGTCGCGAACTTCCCGGCCACCGGCGCGGTGTTGTCCGTCTACTACTCGCCGGAGAAGGACTTGTTGGCGGCCCTCACCGAGTTGGCGGAGACCGTGCCGGGTGGCGCGGACGCCTGGGTGGACGCCGCTGGCGCCGTGCATTTCGCTGCGAGAGGAGCCTAACAGTGGCGATCATCCCCTACGCTGACGTGATTGACCGGCAGTTCCTGCCCATCGACGCGCAGGACGTCGTGACGAAGGTGCGGCTGGTGATTGCCGGGAACACGGCTGGTGATATCGCGCAGGTGCATCAGGAGACGACGGAGCCTGGTGGCGCGGAGACTCGCGCGTACGTGCCGTGGCCGGTGACGTTCGAGTACACGGCTCCCGAGCATGCCATCTACGGGGCTGAGCGGAGCTTCGCGTTGCCTAGCGGCGTGAACCCGTTCCTACCGCCGACCTCGCCCGCGGTGGGGGAGCCGGTGCACGTGAGCGGCTTCAGTAATCCCGGCTCGCCCAGCGCCATCCGCGACGGTGACCCGCTCACGTACGCGGAGTGGACGGCCGGCTTGGGGGCCGGCGGCGTGATCCGCTACGGCCTCACCAACGCGCAGGTGGTCGGGTTCCGCCTCACGTACTCGCTTGAGGTGAGCGGTGCTGGTGAGAACTGGCCGGGGTTCGGGACGCACGCGCGCGTGTGGGTCGGCGTGCGGTACGTCACGCCCGGCGACCCACTGTCGGGCATCGTGCACGCCTGGGGAGTGACTCCGTCACTGTCGCCCGTGGCGCTCCCGCGGGACGTTTACGGCGTCGCGCCTCGGGCGGCGTGGGCTGCGCCTGGGAACGGCGGCGGCACGATCGTGCGGCCGTATGGTTCGCCGACCATCGAGCTGTGGGTGGACTCGAATACGGCGGCGATGCAAGTGCACGAGTTTTACCCGCTCATCTTGGACGAGGACTTACTGCTTGGCATCGCGAAGGCGCAAGTCAAACTGCCCGCGCAGACTCCGCGCCGCGTGACGGTGCGCGGGCACGTGCCCCCCGATCGCGAGCACACAATCGTCGGCTGGCCCGATGGTGACTTCACTGGTCGTGTGGCGCAGGTGCAGTACGACCTGGGTAAGACCATGATTGATTTCGAGCAGGCTGGCGCGCCCGTCGGGTTGCCAGCCGAGGCGATGGAGGCGGCGAGGGAACGCCAGGGTGCCATCCGCGGGGAGATCGCCGCCGCCGGGTATGTCCTGAAGATGGGTGAGCGGCAGTGAGAGTATGATGAGCGCCTATCACGAGAGGGGGCAGCATGAGACTCATCGCGGCACTGTCGGTGATGTTGATGCTCGCGGCGTGCAGCCAAGGCACGCCGCCATTCCAGCGTTTTGCGCCAGAAGGACTTTGGAGCGGAACGTGGAGCGGCGCGGGCCTGGCAGACACCAATCTAACGGCGACCATCACGGCAACGTCAAGCGGATGGCAGGCACTATTCAACAGCAACAACACGACGGTTACAGCCATCTGCACGAACCCGGACGACCAAGGCCCGACCTACTTGTACTGTGGCGCTTGGTCCAGCGCAGAGGTGCTCGTCTGGGAGGGTGATGTACGGGGCGGCACCTGGTCGGGCATCTGGACGTACGTGAGTTCCGGTGGCAACCGCGGCGGCGGGTTCACGCTCTTCCGAACGCCGTAGCCACGCAACCTGAACGTCATTCCGCCCCGCCACAGTGCGGGGCTTTTCCTTGGAGGGTGCCGTGACGCTTCGTAACAGTTTCCGGCGTCTGCCGCCGTTCGTGTTCTCGCGACGCGCGCGGGTTGACCAGTTGGTTTGCGACCCGCGCCCATACGTGCGCGCATGGCAGGCGGACGGGCGGCCCTTGTGGGCGGCGATGCTCGCGTGGACGCCCGGCCCACAGGCGCTCGGCGTGACCGGCGACGGATCGTACGGCACGCTGTTCGGCGCCAACTGGCTGGTGCAAACGTGCAACGACGGCACGTGGGTGCTCTACCAACGGCAAGGCGACGAGAACCTCATGGTGGTGCCGTGGGACGTGGTGCCGCCGACGGTGAGCGTGTCGGCGCGGCACGCGACCGCGGCGTTCGACCAGGCCGCGAGGCCGGTAGTGGCGTGGGAGGACGCGAGCGGCGTGCGGGTGAGGCGGTACGACGCCGTGGCTGGCGCCTACGGGTTCGTGGGGCCGTTCGCAGGCTGCGACCCCGTGCTGCTCACGGACGCGACCGTCAACTACACCGTGCCGGGGTCCGACGTGGTGTTGTTTTACCTCACGCCCGACCGCGAGAACCTCTGTTACCGGGTGCAGAACGAGAACTACGCCGTCGAGCACACGCACTATTCGTTCGCGGCCCCGACGATTCTTGATGCGCAGGACGTGGGCGGGTGGCGGTATCAGTTGCGGTTCGCGGATGAGCGCGGCACCGTGCCTGGTCCTCTCGCCGGGGGATTTGAGGCGCTCCTTAGCGACGTTTACCCCGTCGCCGTGACGGACGGCGCTGTGCTTACCGTGGGCAGCCTCGACGATGGCACGCTCACTTTCGTGGTCATCAATCGACCTCTCGGCGCGGAGGGCGTTACGGCTAGCGTGGCCGCGTTGGCGGACGGCGTGCTGGCGGCCGTCATCATCAATCGCCTGCTCGAAACCGAATCGCTTGACGCCCTCGTGGGCAGCCTGGAGGACGGCCTCTTGAAGAACGTCATCATCAACCGCGCCCTGACCACGGAGGGCGTTGACGCCCTCGTGGGCAGCCTCGACGACGGGAGTTACGCTTTCGTGGTCATCAACCGCGCGCTCGGAACCGAGGGCGTGGACGCCGTGGTTGGCTGCCTGATGGGGGGCGCGTATGCCGCAGCGTAACGACTGTGGGTGCAGCGGGCTGGTCACGCCGACCCTTGACGAACTGCTGGCCGTCGCGCACTCCAAGCCACTGCCGCGCCTGAGCGTCCGAGAGCGCCGACCCCCACCCGCTGTGGTGGGGGCGGGCATGCGCGGCTGGATGCGCTGGGGGTTGATTGACAGAGCCGGTCGTGAGGTGCGCGGTGGTGAAGGCCCGAACCTCATCCTCGACCAGGGCCTCGACCTCATCGCCACCACCGCCCTGCTCCTTCAACAAGGCAACGTCAGTCCGCCACCGACGTTCTTCCCACTCGTGCGGTACTGCGCGGTTGGCACGGACTCCACCGCCCCAGCCGCCAGCGACACGGGGTTGGGGAGCGAACTCTCGCGGACGGACGCGACGCACGCGCCCGACGAGTTCTCGCGGCCGAGCGACGGCGTCTACCGCATCACGCGGCACATTGAGTTCGATTACGCTGCCGCGAACGGCAACCTCACGGAGGTCGGGTTCTCACCCACCGCCTCGGCGGGCGGTAACCTCTTCAACCGCCTGCTGTTCCTCGACGGCCTCGGAACTCCGGAGGTCGTCACCAAGACCAGTAGCGAGAAACTCCGCATCGCGTACACGCTCGAGGTCACGCTCAGCCCGACAACGTGGACGGCGGGGGCCTTCACAATCACGGGCGTCGGCGTCGTGAACGGCGATTACCGCCTCATCGGCGGTTCGGCGCCGAGCGGCCCGAGTGAGCGTTGCCGCGCCCCGGATCTGCTGCTGTTCAGCGCGTGGGCGCGCGGCGAGCTGGGGGGCGTCACTGGAACCTCTCGGCAGCCGACGTCGGGGGTGGCGTACGTTTCGGCGACTGACTTGAGCGGAGTGGGTTACGCCACCGATGTGAGCAAGACGAGCGACGGCGGGGCGGTGGTGGCGCGCGACACCGTTGCGCGTGACGCGTACGTGGCAGGCAGCTTCCAGCGCACCGGCGGGAGTTGGCGGTGGGACACGGCTTACGGGAACCTGGCGCCCATCCGCGGCTTCTACGCGCAAGGCAGCGCCGAAAGTTACAACAGCGGCATCAACTCCTGCGGGAAGGCCGCATACGCGTTCGACCTCGATGTGGGCGATGAGTTCGCGAAAGACGACGAGCACACGTTGACGGTCGGGGTCCCGACGGTGTCGTGGGGTCGCGCGTGAACCCCCTCCCCGTGCGGGAGGTGACGGAGCGGCCGCCGCGTGACCGACCGCAGAACGTGCCGGTGCGCATCACACCACCAGCGTTGCAAGCGTTCGCGCATTGGGGGCAGGCCACCGCCGGTGGGACGCGCGGCGTGATCCTGAGCGTCTGGGCGACATTGTGGTGGCTCGCTGATCCCGCGCCAGTGCCGACCGACCGGCAGTTCTCGGGCGAGTTCGGCGCGGCATTCCAGGGCGGGCTTGGTAGTCCGCAGAACCCGTGAGGAGGTGAGTCGTGGCGGAGCAACGAACACCGTGGCTTGGTTTGCTGGCGCAGTTCGCGGATAACGCGACGGGGGATATCACGGCGGAGGACTTGCGTGATTTCGTGATGAGCGCGAGACCGTTCGTGACGACCGCTGCGCCGACGGCGTCCAGCGACTCGACGCTCGGCTTCGACTTCGGGCACGCGTGGCTCGACGTGACCGGCCCGGCGATCTTTGTCTGCGTTGACGCCAGTGCGGCTGCGGCCGTGTGGGTGCAGGTGTTCCCCGCCAGCGGCGGCGGCGCTAGCGCCTTCACGGACCTCACCGACGCCCCCGGCTCGTACGCGGGACAGGGCGGGAAGCTCGTGGCCGTCAACGCCGGAGCGACGGCGCTGGAGTTCGTGACCGGCGGTGGCGGCGGCATCGCGCCGCTCGACGGAGTTGTGATCGTCAAGCACGGCGCCACCGCGGGCACCGCCAGGCCCACGGCAGGCATCGCCTACTGGCTCGGCTCGGTCGCGCCGACCAACAAGCAACTCGGGGATTTCTGGCTTGAGACTGGAGCGTACGACTGATGGCACTTCCGACTGTGGCTTACCAGGCTTCGGCGGCGGGGACGAACGCGAGCATCATCAGCGTCGTCGGCCCGAAACTGCACGGCATGCTCATCACCGCCGGATGGACACTCGAATACGCTGACGCGGACGCCATCGGCGGCGGTTCGGCGGGGAACCCCGCCTGGGACAAGGCGTACTCGTCCGGCGCCTTGGCTGGCACGGTGGTCTACCGCATGCCCGCGAACGGGCACACGACGGCCTGGTTCGCGAAGTTCAGCCTCGGCTGGGGCACGTCCTCCGCTGCGCAAGTGGTTCCGCGCTTCGTGCAGTGCGGCACCGGCCACGACGGCAGCGGCACACTCACCGGCGGCGGGACGGGCATCACACCAACGCTCAGCACCGGCGCGACCGGCAACGTCGGGCACATGCTGTCCGTTAGCGAGGACGGCTTCGTCGCCTGCTGGAACGGCTCATCCGCAACGGGCGCCCTGCTGCTGGTCGAGCGCGTCCGCGCCGCAGACGGCACGGTCACGGACGACGCGCGGACCATCCTCAAACCAAACATGAGCATCTGGTACCGCCGGTTCTATTCCGCGGCGGGCGGCGAGAGCGACGAACGCGACCTCGTGTTCCTGTCGCGCCTCGCCGACGGGGGAGCTGTCCTGAGTGCCGTGACTACCCTCGCGGACACCGAAGGCCTGAGCACCAGTCCGATCGTCGGCCCGTACTTG
Source organism: uncultured Trueperaceae bacterium (assembly GCA_937907415.1). The sequence goes on along the minus strand of CALCHY010000248.1, from coordinate 3,663 downwards.
GTGGGTCCCGCCCTGCTCGGCGCGCCGCCGCGCCACTTCCTCATCCTGGCCGCCAGCGACACCGGCGCCAACGCGAACGTCACCCTCACCGTGGACGGCGCCGACCACACGTACCGCACCAGCGACAATTCCTCGATGCACCCGGCGGGTTACGTCGCCGTGGCGATGGACTGATGGCCATCACCTTCAAACCTCGGCCGTTCACGGCGGCGTCGGCGCGGTTGCGGAAGACGCGGTTCGCGTCGCACGGCGGCGGTGGCGGCGCGGCTCCTCCGGCGGACTCGCCCCTCAAGGTGTGGGACGGCACCGCCTGGCAACCGGCTGGCGTGAAGGTCACCGCGTGACCCGCCAGTCTCTCCCCGTCCGCGTCACGAGGCCGCGGGTGCGGAGGCGGGCGACGTACGACCTGACAACCTAACGCCCCCGCCTCTCGGCGGGGTTCTTCTTTGCCCCCGCAGCCCGACGGGCTCTGGCTACTTGACGCTCCTCCAGGTTGCACGGCGGACTACTGAGTTAACCGTGGATGGGGTTACGTCCATCTCGGCAGCAATGCGAGAGGTCGGCACCCCGCTAGCTTTCAGCGAGCGGATACGGCGGACTTGCTTGGGGGTGAGCTTCCAACTCACGGCCCTACCCTTCTCCGCCATGTCACGCATGTTGTCGGCATGCGTCCCGGCGAATAGGTGCGCTGGGTTTACGCACTTCGGGTTATCGCAGCGATGGCAGACATGTTGACCGGGCCTCAAGGGGCCGAAGAAGATCTCCCACGCAACGCGGTGCGCACCCTGGAGGCGTTGCCCGTCCCACACCGAGCCATAGCCCGCTCCGTCGAGAGCCCCTTGCCACTCCCAGCATTCCCGCCTGACTTCAACCCGTAACCAGAACGACGTGGGGAAGTTGTTACCCAACTTCGGGCGTTCGGGTATGCCGTTTCTACGCCTCCACGCTTCGTTCGCCGATCGCTTGCACGGACGGCACTTACCGTCGGCGCCCCTGTCCGTTGAGCCGCACTGCTTACATACTCTCCGGCTAGCCGCTAGTCGGCGACGGTAGGCGGCATCCCAGATCCTCCGGCAGGTTGGGCACGCGCTTATGCGCCTCGGCACGGAGCCGCATTCAGTGCATCGGGATATTGATAGAGTCGTCACGCTGGACCTCCTACACAGGTCTAGTGCCCTCGGGTGTTGACGCACCGCGGAGGGCGTTTCTGGTGCCCATTCTACCACAGCTCAACTAGTCGCCCGTCTTGTCCTGGACGGGTTTTTCTCGTTAGGAGGCATCATGAAGAGTCCGCCCGTGAATCGCGAGATCGGCGATCTCGCGCCTGTCTTCCGCATCGCGTTCTTGTCGTGGTTGGCGGCGGCTGAGACGCGCGTGCCGCACGTCGAGTTCCGCATCACCGAAACCCGCCGGTCGATTGAGCGGCAACGCTGGTTGTACGCGCAGGGCCGCGAGGAACCCCACCTGAATGCCCCGCAAGTCACGTGGACGATGGACAGCCTGCACCGGTGGGGGTTGGCTGTTGACCTGGCGATGATTCGGCGGGAGACCGGCCAAGCCATCTGGGAGGTTTCGTCCTGGCAGTGGCTGTACCGCGTGTGCCCGCTTGAGCCGTTTGGCCTGACGCACATCGGGCCGCGCGAGTGGGTGCACGTTGAGTTCCTGTTCGCGCAGGAGGCCATCGAGCAGGCGCAGCGCGTGGCGCTCGTTCGTTCGTGAGCGCCCGCTGGACGGCGTACCTGCGTCGTCGTCACATGAGACGCATCACGCGCAAGTAGGAGAGGGGGTGATTGGTGGCCCGGTCGCGAGCGGGCGCACGCCAGACAACAACTGGCTCCAGCATCACAGCTTTTGAGGGGAACGGCTCGCGCACGGCGCCCAAGCCGAACGCGCGAGCCGCGCCCGAACACCGATTGGAGGACACAGTTTGCTCTCGACACTCGCAACTCGTGAGAGGACGTGATCCAGTCTCCCGGCGCTCGGGTCACAAGCGCACCAATCCGGACAGGCCCACCGCCTCAGGTCACCAGGCCGAGGCGCACTCATTGGAGGAACGCATGTTTCCGAGAATCATCCTAATCCTGCTCGGCCTAGCCGCCCAAGCGCTCGGGCTGCCCGCCGACCAAGCCGACCCCACACTCTGGAGCAACCTAGCCATCGCCACGCTAGTCGTGTGGGGCGCCACCGAGTACGCCCGCATGTACGTCTTCAAGGGCTTGCAGGGCGGCGGCGTGCATCTTCTAGCGGGCAGCGTCGGCGTCCTGCTCGGTGTCCTGCTGGGCATCGCGGGTGTCGTCACCGGCGAGGTCGTGGACTGGATCGTGTTCGGTATTCAGGCCACGTTCTACGCCACCCTCGTTGACGTGGCGGGTAAGACGGTCGGCAAGACCCTAGCAAAGAGACCCGCATGACGAACGCCGTGCTGGAGGCCCTCAAGGCCGCGCTGGGCGTCGTCGCTGGCCTGCTGCCAGACAAGTGGGCGGGGTTGATACGCATGATTCAGGGGCTCCTCAGCCTGTTCGACTTCCCACCCAGCGACCCGCGCACCGAGAAGGTGGCGAGCATCGTCGCGGAGCTCCTCAAGGACGTGGGCGCGGCCATGAAGCTGGATGCGACCGCGCAGGAGAGAGCCCGGCTGGTCATTGAGAACCGAGCACTGCGCAGCATCATCGAGCTGACTCCCGGAGGTGGCGTATGAAGCGCCTACTGACTGGCTTGCTGGTAGTCCTGGCGGTGGCGGCGTGCGCGCCGGTCGTGACGCCCGTGCCGGAGCGTGACGGGCAGAGCGTGATCATCACGCTGGCGCCCGCGCAGGACCTGTACAGCGTCACCCTGAGCGTCCTCAATGCCACGACTGCCGACGAGCGGTGCGTGGTGATTAACCAGGTGGACATCGGTTGCGTACTCGGCGACCTCGCGGCTGGCGCGACCACCACGGTGATCGTCACGGGCGACCCCGGCACCGTGTACTGCTCCGCGTTCGGATTCACGAACCCCGACTTGGCCGTCGGGAGTTACCGACTATGGCCGTGCAAGGGAGTTCCCCATGCGTGAGTTTTGGAAGTCCGTCACCGTCCAGGGCGTCATCGTCGGCCTGGTGGCCGGCATGCTCCTCGGCGGCATCGCGGCAGCAATCGGCCGCTTCTAGGCGCGTCCCTGACCGCAGTCACCATTGTTCTAGGGCTGGCCGGATGCCAGCGGATGGAGGCGGCAAAGAGGCCCACGATGTGACACCGCCAAGCCAACACCAACCTGCTGGCGCCTGCGGCAAACCAGGCGCCAGCGACACTATCTGACGCACTCAGCCCGTCTATTGGGCGCCCCCACCAGGAGGGGAGATGGACCAGGTGATGCTCACGACCCTCAGGAGGGACGTCGACGAGCTAGACACGACCGTCAGGGGAGACGGCAACGGCAGGCCCGGGCTAGCAGCACGATTGCGGCAGCTCGAGCTCAGAGACCAGGAGGTGCAACGCATGCTCAGAGAGTGGGAAGGCACGAAGAACCAGTTGCGCGGCGCGAAGACCGCCATCATCACCGTCGGATTGGCTGTCAGCCTCCTCGGCGGAGGGCTCGGACTCACCATCCTCGAAGCACTCAGGAGGCTCGCGGCAGAGATGCCGTGACGCATAGTGAGACTTCGTACACTCTGCGCTCCTAACG
>CALCHY010000247.1 GCA_937907415.1 uncultured Trueperaceae bacterium | reverse complement strand
TCTTGAGGCCAACGAGGGCGGTTGGCCAGGTCCTGAGGTCGTGCTGTAGGCGGCGAGCGAGGTACTCGTCGGCCTTGGGAATCCGTTGCGGTGGGGCGGGTAGGTACTCGGCGCCGGTGCCGTACTGGGGTTTCCATTCGCTTGAGTAGGCGATGTGGAGGGGTGTTGCGGTTAGGGCTGTGAGGGCGGCGAGCATGCCGATGATTAGGTTGGGGGTGGTGCTGTGGATGTTGACGCGTTTCCCTTGGTTCTCCCAGCCTTCGATGATCACGCGGTCGGGTTTGGTGTCGCGTAGTAGCTCGTGGAGGGCTAGGGCGGTCTGGTGGGGGTCGCGGGTGGTTTGGATGGTTCCGGCTTGCTGTACGTTGCCGGTGCCGCGCCTGGAGTGTTCTAGGAGGGCGTAGCCGGTGAGCTTGCCGGGGTCGAGCGCGAGGGTGCGCGTGGCTCCCTTATTGGGCCCAGCCCGACCCTTGGTGGGGGTCGGGCTGGAGTCGAGGAGGTTACGCACCGTCACGTCAGCTCTTTTTCATGCTTTCGCGGATTATCCGCACTTCGACCAGAGGCAAGCCTCGTTCACGCAGTTGAGGCATCCCTCCGAGCGGATGGTGGGTCCACCGCACTCGGGGCAGGCTTGGCCGTTCTTGACGGGCGCGCTGGGCGCTGCAGCGTTCGTGCCGGCAGGCGTCGCGGTAGGGGTAATCGGGGCGGGCGCCGCAGCTGAGTCTTCGAGAGCAGTTTCGAGCGCTACGGCGATGAGGTCGGCGCGGCTGCTTACGAGGCGGCCGTTGTAGGTGCCGAACATGCCGCCGTTGATGCCGCGGAGGGTCTTGATGATCGCTTCGGGCGGTACGCCCCACTGGAGGGCGATGCTGACGACGCGCCCGAGGGCTTCGCTGTCGGCGTTGACTTCTTCGCCGCCCTTACCGCTGTTGATGAACACTTCGCGGGGGTCGTTGTTGCCGTTGCTGTTTACGGTGATGAAGAAGCCTTGCTTCTCGCCGTTGGGCTTCATGAGCTTGGCTTGGTCGGTGAAGCCGTGCATGCGCGCGGGACGCTCGTAGGCGGTCCTCACATCCGGCGCGGGAGCGGTCTGCTGCGGGGCGGGGGCCGGCGCAACTGGGGCTGCTACTTCTGCCTTGGCGGGCGCTTCTTCCTTGGCCTTCTCTTCGGTCTTGCCGGTGGTGAGCACCTGGAAGTCGCGGCTGCCGTCGCGGTAGACGGTGATGCCCTTGCAGCCTTCGTTCCACGCGAGCTGGTACGCCTCGTGAACGTCCTGCACGCGCGCCTCGTTGGGCATGTTGATGGTCTTGGAGAGGCTGTTGCCAGCCAGCGTCATGCCGCGAGTGTCGTTGGCTTCCCAGAGAGTGTCGCTGAGCCAGTCGTAGGCGCGCTGGATGGCGCCCTGCATGAGCACGTGGTCCTTGGGGGCGATGTCGTGCGCGGTGACGAACGCCTGCAGGCGCGCGTCGCTGGGGAGGTCACTCAGGAGTGGGAGGATGCTGCCCTTGTGCTCGTTGAGCGCCTCGCTGAGCGCCTCGCGGTTCCACTCGTACCCGTGCTCGTCTACCTTGACGAAGCGCTGGTTGCCGCCACTCGTGACGAAGGAGTCGGCGTCGAGAGCGTCGAGAATGTCGTCGAGGAGAGGCTGAACGACCGTAACGTACTCGGTTCCGATCTTACGGACGAAGGTGGCGGCGTACATCGGTTCGACGCCGCCGCTGACGCCCGCGAGCATGCTGGTGGTGCCGGTGGGCGCCACGGTGAAGACGGCGATGTTGCGGCGCTCGAGGCCGGCGCGCTTGACGCCTGCGGGGACGCCGCGTTCCTGCCCGAGCTTGTGGCTTTCGTCGAGGGCGGCGTCGCGGAGGTCGCCTACGGCCTGCTGCACCATGGCGCGGCCTTCGTCGCTGTCGTAGCGGAGGCCGAGCTTGATGAGCATGTCCGCGAGCCCCATGAGGCCTAGGCCGATGCGGCGCTTGTCCTGAATGGCGTCGTGGATCTCCGGCAGTGGCGATACTTCGGCGTCGAGAACGTCGTCGAGGAAGCGCACAGCGAGCCGCGCGGTCTGCTCGAGCCCGAGCGCGTCGTAGTACGCCTTGCCCTGGTCGTCTTCCGCTACGAACGCGGAGAGGTTGATGGCGCCCAGGTCGCACGGTTCCGCCGGGTAGAGGGGAATCTCACCGCAGTTGGCGCTGACGATGCCACCGGCGTACTGGCCGTTCTCGAGTTGGTCGGGGATGAGGTAGGTGTGGAAGTCGTCGACGGTGCCGTTGAACACGTCTTCGGTGCCGGCGTCTTCGACGCTGATGACCTTGTGGTTGACGGCGGGGGCGTAGGCCGGCTGGCCGGCTGGTACGGGGACGTAGTGGTTGCTGGGTTCGCCGCCGTACGCGAGGACGCTGTCGCCGGGCTTGAGGTCTTGCGCCTGGACCTTCTCCCCTTCGAGGGTGAAGAGGTTGTGGTCGGGGGTGGCGCGGAGCTCGAGGCCGCTGTCGAAGGTGATCTTGACGATGGGGGTGTTCTCGCGGGTCTTGCGGGGGTTGCGCATGACGCGGACGTTCATGTCGCGGGTTTTGGGGTCGACGGTCCAGACGGTGATGTCGCGGCCGGCTTCGGCGAGTTCGCGGAAGGTCTTGGGGCCTTCGGTGGTGAGGATTAGGGTGTCGCCGGTGACGCAGGGGTTGGTGGCCATGATGGGGCCGTCGATTTCGGCGAGGGGGTTGTGGAGGTTGATGGCGTCGTTGAAGATGATGCCGGGTTCGCCGGTTTGCCAGGCGTGTTCGGCGATGGCGTTGAGCGTTTGGGCTTCTGGGCTGCCGGTTGTGCTGGCGGCGCGCATGAAGTCGTCGCTGGCCAAGACTGAGATGTTGAAGGTGCCGATGTCGCCTTCGTCTTGCTCGCGTTGGAGGTCTTTGGCGGTGATGAAGTCGAGGAGGTCGGCGTGGGTGGCTGAGAGGGTGGCCATGCCTGCGCCGCGCCTGACGCCTGCGTGCCTGATGGCGCGGAGCGTGGGGGCGTAGACGTAGCGGAGGGTGGCTACGGGTCCGGCGTGTTCGGCGGCGCCGAGTGCCGCCCAGCGCGCGAAGTTGTCATAGATCTCAACCGCGAAGCTGGCGGGGCCGCTGCTGGTGCCGCCGCTGCCTTTGACGGGGCTGCCTTCGGGCCGGAGGCTGGAGAGGTCGAGGATGACGTTCATTCCCTCTAGGAGGGCGTTGGTCATCTCGGTGGCGGCGTTCCAGATGCCGCTGACGCTGTCGTCTACGCGCAGCAGGACGCTGTTCTCCCCTGCCATGACCTGCTCGAGCTGGTCGCCTTCGAGGTACTGGATCTGGCGGTAGCCGCGGGTTACTTGCTTGCCGACTTGGAGGTCGACGTAGCGGCCGGCTTTGACGCCGTCGTGGTCGTCGTGCGCTTGGGTGATGGTGACGTAGGCGGCGCCGATTTTGCCGGTGTAGGGGCGCTTGGCGGGGAGGCGGTCGAGGTTGAGGCCGTTGCCGCCGCCGA
>CALCHY010000246.1 GCA_937907415.1 uncultured Trueperaceae bacterium | reverse complement strand
GGTGGCCGACAGAGACGATGGGAAGGGCGTCGATCGGTCCCGCGGTCATGATAAGGGTACGTGACCGGCGCCGAACCGCCTGGATGGCACCGTGCCAGCGGCGTCGGCGGCGCTTGCGGCAATGCAGAGTCGGCCTGACTAGGAGGGCACGATACGCGAGGCGCCTCAGGGCGCGACCGTGGACGTGACCGTCGGCGGCGCCAGTATTGGCGAGCTCACCTCGTCGGCCACCTGGCAGAACGTGCCGGGCTGCGGCCTCATCACATACGATGCGCCAGTTGTCCCGGCGCGAAGTCACGGGACGAAGGTGCCGGCTAACAGCAAGGTGACGCGTGCCCGCCTGCCACGTCTACGCAAAGGAGAAAGAGGAGTGCGGATTTGGCGGGGACAGAGGAGCGGGAACGGCCAAGGAGTGATCATGGGTATTCCAACAAGCGCGCCGAACCGGTCACGTTGCAGCGCGAGCTCGAAGGGCAACTTGAGGCCGGGATCATTGTTGGCATGGACAAGACTTGGCGTGGCGTCTGGTCGCGAGAACTGAACACCTCCCTGCGGAAGGGCGACTTGCCACTTTCACCAGCTTGTTCTAGCCCAAGGCTGGGGTTAGGCTTCAACCATCTGATTAGAGAGCTATTTCGGCAACGGGGGCGTGATGGCTAAAGCGGAAGCAAGTGTAGAAGAGCTAGTGGCGATGATCGCGCGCGGTGAGCTTCGCCTTCCTGAGATGCAGCGCCGCTACGTGTGGCGGGCGTCGAGGGTGCGGGACCTGCTGGACTCCCTGTACCGCGGCTACCCTTCCGGAACGATCCTGTTGTGGGAGACGGACGAGGACGTGCCGCTACAGGAGTTCTCCGTGAGACAACAAGACAACGCCTACCAGACCACACGGCTCCTTCTAGATGGCCAACAACGCCTCACCTCACTTTCGGCCGTAATCCGCGGTGAGCCGGTGAAGGTGAAGGGTCGTAAGCGGCCGGTCGAGATCTTGTTCAACCTCGAGCATCCTGATGAGTTGGCTTTCGTAACCGAGGTGGAGGAAGCGGCCATAGAGCTAGATGGCGAGCTAAGTGATGACGAGGTGGATTCCTCGGAGGACGAGCTGCAACGCAGGTTCGACAAATTGGCGTTCGTAGTGTCGACGCGGAAACTGGCGGCGCAGCCTCATTGGGTGCGCGTGACAGACGTCTTCAAATCAGATAGTGATGCGGAATTCCTCAAGTCCGCCGGCGTGACCTCTTTCGACGATCCCAGGTACGAGAAGTACGCCAAGCGCTTGGCGCGACTGAGGTCGATCCGAAAGTACGTGTACAGGATGGATATCCTCGAGAGGTCTATGTCGTACAACGAGGTCACAGAGATCTTCGTGCGCGTCAACTCCCTCGGCGCTAAGCTTCGCAGTTCGGACCTGGCGCTCGCTCAGATAACAGCTAAGTGGCGAGGTTCTTTGGAGACGTTCCAGGCCTTCCAGGCGCGATGCGCTAAGGAAGGGTTCGACCTCGACCTCGGAATCCACCTGAAGAACTTAGTCGCGTTTGCCACCGGTCAGTCTCGCTTCAAAACGGTCGGAAGGCTACCCGTTGAGGAGCTCAAATCGGCTTGGGAGAAAGCCGTGGCAGGGATGGAGTTCGCCCTCAACTTCATGACCAGCAACGTGGGCATCGACAGTCCGTCCCTCTTCGCCTCGCCTTTCATGCTCATAACAGTGGCGCAGTTCGGACACTCTCGCGGTTACGAGTTGGCGGCCAGCGAGGTGGAGGGATTGAAGCGTTGGGTGCTGCTGGCCAACGCTAAAGGACGCTACTCACGTGGAGCGACGGAGACGATGTTGGACCAGGACCTGGCTACGATTCGTACCGGTGCCGAAGTCGGCGCCTTGGTAGATAGGTTACGGCTGCAGGTGGGTCGTCTCGACGTGACGCCGGAGGAACTGGAAGGCCGGAACCAGCGCAGTGCGCTGTTCAAGTCTATGTTCCTGGCGTTCCGCGAAGCGGGCGCTCGCGACTGGAGTTCGAACCTTAGGATCTCACTTGATCACCGCGGGGTAACCCACCAACTCCAGTACCATCACTTGTTTCCCAAGTCGATTCTGCGCGGTAGATACTCCGATTCGGAGATCAATGACGTGGCCAACCTCGTATTCATCGCGGGCCGCACCAACCGACGGATAAGCAATAAGGAGCCCAGACAGTACATCCCGGAGGTATTAGCGAAGTCCGGGCCGCAGCCATTAGAGGCCCAGGTGATTCCGACCGGTCCGGAGTTGTTGGGAATAGAGGACTATCGAGTGTTCCTACTCGAGAGGCGCAAGCTAATCGCTGGCAGGCTCAATGACTTCTTGGCCCCATGAAGACTGGAGGTTGACCATACGCTGCCCGACGCTAGAATCGGCGCGATGGCGAGAACTGAGCCCCAGCCGGATCTGGCGGTAGCTAGAGCGAGGGTAGCGCTTGGTCAACCATCAGCGTCTGCTGTAACCGCTCTGTGACACCCGACCTGAATCATCAGCGGCAACGGAGTTCACGAGGTGATGGGCCAGCGGGCCATCGCCTGTTTCGAGCGTGCCTTGGAGGTCGCGAACGCCGAAGATGCAAGGTTGAGAGAGGTTCTGCGAGGCTACTTCGCTTGGGTCACTACCACCAGCATGGTTGCTTCCCCGCAAAACGCGAACGATGTGCCGAACGGCCTGCGGATCACTCACTGGACGTGGGAGGCCCTCGAGACCGACTAAGAAGCAACACTAACTACGGTCACGGTTGCTGCCGAACTCACAGGCGCACACGTCTTAGGGTTTACGCTCTGCGCATGCTCGTCAGGATGGACAACGTCGGGATCGTTGTAGAGGACCTCAAGGCGGCGATCGAGTTCTTCCGAGAGTTGGGCCTCGAACTTGAGGGCGAGAGTGTGGTCGAGGGTGAGTGGGCCGGGCGGGTCACCGGCCTTGGAGACCAACGCGTCGAGATCGCCATGATGCGGACTCCGGATGGCCACAGTCGGCTCGAACTCTCGCGTTTCATCGAGCCCCGCATTGTCGCCGATCACAGGAACGCGCCCGTCAACGCACTTGGTTACTTGCGTGTCATGTTCGCCGTCGACGACATCGACGAGACGCTCGCTCGGCTTCTCGGCCATGGAGCCGAGCTCGTAAGCAGCGAGGTCGTCAACTATGAAGACGTCTACCGGCTCTGCTACATCCGAGCCCCCGATGGACTGCTCATCGGGCTCGCGCAACAGCTTCGCTAGAGCTCGAGCGCGGCGGTGACGACAAGTAGTGGCG
>CALCHY010000245.1 GCA_937907415.1 uncultured Trueperaceae bacterium | reverse complement strand
CCGCACCGGGGACACCAGCCACGCCCCGCTCACCCTGCGGCCCGCGTTCGCCGCGCGGCCCCGCCGGACCCATCGGCCCTACCGGGCCAACCGCACCGGTGAGACCGATGGGTCCAGGGGAACCTTGCGCCCCGGCTGGTCCGGCTGGTCCGCGTTCGCCCTGTGATCCGGTCGGCCCAGCCACGCCCTGCCTGCCGGCGCAATCCAGCGCGTCCGTTGCTCCGTCGAGGTTGATGTCTTCTTCCAGGCCGGGCAAACCGTCGCCGTTGAGGTCCCAGCACGCCAAGCCAGCGGTGCCCTGTACTCCAGCGGGGCCAACTGGCCCAGCTGGACCGGCTGCTCCGCGTTCGCCCGCGGGTCCTGCTGGGCCAGCCGGGCCGACTTCTCCAGCCACGCCTGCGGGGCCGGCGGGACCCTCAGGTCCAGCCGGGCCAGCGGGGCCAACTAACCCCGCCACGCCCGCTGGGCCGGCAGGACCCTCGGGTCCAGCCGGACCAGCCGGACCAGCCGGGCCAGCCGGCCCTACTAGTGCGCCTGCGGCAACGTCGGCGCGTAGGGCAGCGATCTCGGCGCTCATCTCACCGAGGCGCGCTTGAGCAGCGTCGGAGCCGCAGGCGACCTTGGCATCGACCAAGCTCACGGCTTGACCGATCAGGTACGCGACTTGGTAACCACTAAGGAACTCGTCACCGTGGAGCTCTCCGTCTGGGAACGCCTCTGCTACGCCAAGCGCTCCAACGCGTTGCGCGGCGGCGGCGGCCCAGTGGTCGGGCGCCACGTCGGAGAAGCGGAACGCCTGGCCTGGGAGGCCAGCCATCGTGTCAGTGCAACCCGTTGCCAGGTCGACGCGTGTCAGCAGTCGGTCGACGAGCGCAACCGCCTGGTAGCCCGTCATGGGCGCTTCTCCCAGGAACGACCCGTCGGGGAAGCCAGTGTCAATGCCCTGGCTATTCAGTTCTTGCACTGCGCTACGGCCCCAATCAGAGCCAGACTGGGTGAGGCCCACCGCTAGCGCCAGCGCCAACAAAGTGGCCATCAGTATTCTCTTCATCACACTCCCGATCCCTGCAATGGTGCGGCCCGTCAAGCGGACAACGAGGTAACGAACGCGTGCCGTTATCATGCCCTACTGTTCCCTGTGGCCCCAAGCCCTCGTCACTTGTGAGGTCGGTGTTGGTGGCCCACAAGACGGAGCGTGAGGCCGCTCCGACCGCTATCATCAACCAACGACATGAAGAGATTCCTCCTGTTTTCGGCGCTTCTGCTGGCCTTGTGTTCCAGCGCATCTGCGCAGGACCCGTTGCCGGCCAGCGCCGCGGCGGCCCTTTCCGAGGCCCAGGCTTACGCGGCGCAGGCCATGGCCGCCTACGCGTCCTACCATCCCGACCAGTCATTGTGGCGGAGCGCGTTCGCGGCAGCAGAGACCGCCAGAGACTTGGCGCCTGGCCGACCGGAACCGCTACGTTTCCTAGCGCAGGCCTACGGACTGACCGGCTGGACCGGCCGCGCATGGAGCGCATGGCAGGAGTACGTCGCGGCGGGCGGCGCGATGGACGCAAGCGCGCGTCAAGAGGCTGGAAACGCTGCCTCCACGCTCGGCTATCAAGCGTTTCAAGCTGGCCAGCTCGACCAGGCGATCGAACTACTCAAAGACGCGAGCGCCTACTTACCTAACGACGTCGGCGTCCAGTCATGGTTGGGGCAGGCCTACTTGGCCGCAGGCGACCCGGCGGCCGCCGCACCTCACCTGAGCAAGGCACTAGCGGAGCAGCCACAACTAGAACCCCTCCTCGAACGCGCGCAACTCGGCGCCAACTACGGCCTTGTGAACGCCGACGCGTTCATCAGCGGCCGGAGCGCCTTCGCAGCTGGCTCCTACTCGACGGCGTTGCGTGACTTCCAGCAAGCGGCCGACGCGGCCCCCAACTTCCTAGCTGCAGTGCGTGGCGTGGCAGCCAGCCTTGGGGCCCTTGGTTACAGGGACGACGCGCTGCGCGCGTGGCGGCGGGTCGCGGAACTCGCCCCGGACGACCCCGAGGCCAACGCGGCGATTGCAGAGCTCGAACTAGCCCTAGCACCCGCGGCACCACAAGTCGAACCCGCACCGGAGCCCCTTCCGGCGCCCGCACCCATCCCGGAACCGCTGCCTGCGCCAGAGCCAACGCCCGCACCCACCCCAACGCCTGCTCCGGCCCCTACGCCGCTGCCGACGCCAGAACCACTCCCCGCACCTGAGCCCACGCCGGCGCCAGAGCCAGAACCAGAGCCCGAGCCGACACCTGCACCGACACCTGCACCAGCGCCGACGCCGGCGCCGACCCCCGTGCCGGCCCCGACTCCTGCGCCCACCCCCATCCCGACTCCAACACCCACTCCCGCCCCGCGACCGAGCACTGGGCAGATCAGCCTGTTCGACGGCTCGCTCACGGCCACCAGCGTGGCAGACGGCGGCCAGGGAGCCTTCGTGTTCCTCGACCCAAGCACCTTGGCGGGCGCGGCGGTGGCCGCAGCACCGGACGTCGCCTCCGGTGCTCTGCACGTGAGGGTAGACGTCAGCTCCCAACCAAGCACGGAACCTGCGCAGTTGCAGGTCTGCCTCGTGCCCGCCGACACGACGGTAGTCAGCCCGCCGTGCACGGACTCGACTCGCCTAGTCGTACGGGGCAGCGGCACCGTGAGCGCCACGTTCCCGATGCAATCACTCGCTAGCGACGAACTGATCGACTGGACAAAAGGTCTCAGCCGCCTCCTGCTCGTGCTGCGCGACGACGCCTCGAGACCTCTCGACGAGCGCTACACGCGCGCTGCGGACGGCACCCCGATCGACCTGAGCCCGTACTACCCGATGACGTTGCGCTTGCGGGTCGTCCTGGTCCCGGTTGGCGGCGCCTTCGCGGGTTGGAACTAGCCGACGTTCCAACCCGCGACGGCGGCTTACCGCCCGATTCCCACGTAGTTCAGCCCGGCTTGGCTGACCGTGCTCGCTTGCAGTAGGTTGCGGGCGTCAAGCAGCAGGTCGCCGCGCATGACCCCGGCAAGCGCCTGAAAATCGAGGCGCTTGTACTGCGGCCAGTCGGTAACGACGACGAGGGCATCGCACCCTTCGGCCAGCTCCAGCTCGGTGGCGGCGTACTCGACGGGCAGGTCGGGGTAGAGGGCCTTGGCGTTCGGCGTGGCAACGGGGTCGTGGACGCGCAGCACGGCGCCGCGCTCAACCAGCTCACGGATGAGGGTGAGGGCGGGCGCGTCGCGCAGGTCGTCCGTGTTCCCCTTGAACGCGAGGCCAAGCAGCCCGATGGTCGTCCCGCGCAGGACCTTGAGGTGGTGCTGCAGCTTCTCGACGACGTAGAGACGCTGCCGCCTGTTGACGTCGACGGCCGCGCGCACTAGCGGCATCTGGTAGTCGTAGGAGCCACCGAGGGCCAGCACGGCCGCCGTGTCCTTACCGAAGCAGCTCCCGCCCCAACCGATGCCTGCGTTGAGGAACTTGCTGCCGATGCGGCTGTCTAACCCGATGGCGCGCGCCACCTCGACGACGTCGGCGCCGACCTTCTCCGCCAGCACGCTGAACTCGTTGATGAAGCTGATCTTCGTCGCGAGGAAGGCGTTGGCCGCGTACTTCGTCAACTCAGCGCTGGTGGTGGTCGTGGTGATCAGCGGAGGCAGCTCGAAGCGCTCGGGGCGCGGCGTGCCCGCAGGCGACTCGAACGTCTGCTCGAGGATCGGCGCGTACAGCTCGCGCATCACGGCCAGTGGGTGAGGAGTGTCGCTGCCAACCACGATGCGGTCCGGGTAGAGGCTGTCATGCACCGCGCGGCCCTCGGCGAGGAACTCCGGATTGGAAGCCACGTGGATCTCGGCCTTCACCCCGCGTGCCGCCAGGCGCCGCGTGATGATGCCGTACACGTGCCGCGCGCTGCCCACGGGGACGGTCGACTTGTTGACCACCACGAGGCGAGCGCCTTCCTGGATGCGGTCGGCGAGGTCGGTGGCGGCGGAGTCGACGTACTTCAGGTCGGCGTCGCCGTTCTCCTTCGAAGGGGTGCCAACCGCGATCAGGACGACGCGCTCGCCGCTCAGCTCTGGGATGACCTGCTGGAAGGTCGAGCGCTGCCGTCCTGCCGCCATCAGCTCGGCAAGGCCGCTCTCGTGGATGGTCGGCGTTCCGGCGCTTAGCTTCTCGACGATCTCCGGCTTCTTGTCGACGAAGGTAACGTCATGCCCCAGGTAGGCCAACGCGGCACCGGTGGTTAGGCCGACGTAGCCCGTTCCGATCACAGTTACTTTCATGACCCCATACTACGTTGGCGCGCGCTCTATTCCGGGCGCGAATCTGGAGGGAACCGCCCCCGGAACCCTCCACTAGGCTATGGTTGTTGGCACCACAACATGGCGCACTGCTCGGCCGCGGCTCTTGCGCGCGAGCTGGCGGCTGCGCAAGCAGGGGGACGCCCGTGCTCACTTCGTTAGCTGTACACCTTCGCCAGCATCCGCTCCGCAAGCCGCCGGGGGTCCGGCCTGCGCTGCTCGTGTTCGCGCTCCTGCAGGCAGCGCCGGCCAGCGCAGCGGCGACGTGCGACCAGCGCCTGCACCTCGACCTGGCCGCGGCAGCCGCCGCGCAGTCCGCTGGCGCCTTGGCGCGCGAGGACGCCGTGGCGCAGCGCCGGACGGAGCTCGCGCTGGCTCAGCAGGGGGTCACGGCGAGCATCGGTGTGCGCCCGACCGTCGGGGTGGGCAACGACACCGACCCGGCAGATGAGCTAGCCGCCCTCGACATCGTCGGTTACCAGTTCGACGCTGCCGTCGGCTACCGCCACGACGAGGCAGCCATCGCTCGCGCCAGTGCAGCCCTTGTTACCGCCGAGACCGCGCTCGCGGCCCAGCGCCGTAACGACGTGCTGGACGCCCTCGTGGCACTTAGTCGTTTGCGCGTGGCCGAACGAGCAGAGGCCACGGCCGCCGCGGCGCTGGAGTCGGCT
>CALCHY010000244.1 GCA_937907415.1 uncultured Trueperaceae bacterium | reverse complement strand
AGGCGGCGACGCCGGCCTGAGCGAGCCTCTCCGTGTAGCTAATCGACAGATATTGCGAGCCGCGGTCGCTGTGCACTTTCAACCGCCGGTCCCGCTCCCGCGCGTGCAGCGCCTGCTCCAGCGCGTCCAGCTGTCCACCGTCATGAACTCGACCCAATCGGTCAAATAGTCTGTCTTGTAGTACAAGTCAGCATGGGTGGTCGGTGCGTCACCAGTTGGGAAGCGTAATGCGCTGGTTCCGCGGTCTACGAAGCCTGTAGTGCTCGTCAGAATCACCTCCTTCCGGACGCCGGACTTCAAAGGCGGGTCCGTTACGGATACGACGTAGAAGGTGCCGTCGCCGAGTTGCTCAAGTTGACCGTCTTCCTCTACTTGGTAAACGGCCTTCAGGTCCAAGTAGCTGATCTCCGAGCCACTAGAAGAGCGTACCTTCAACCTGACCTCGGGGACGACCAGTGCGGGTCCACCGAAGTTGCTTTCGCTAGTCCTGTAGGTTCTGACGTCCTCCGCAAGAAACCCGGCCCTGAGCGCCGTTTCCTGATCCTTCAGAGACTTAAGGTTGAGCAGCCCTATGCGAGCGCTGTTGGCGGCTTGTGTGCCCGGGTATTCGGTGAGAACGCGCTGGTAGAGCTGCTCGGCGTTCGACAATTGACCATTATTGGCGTACCAACTGGCTTCGCCGACGAGGCTACCCGCCGCCTCATCGCGGAGTGATGCGACTCGCCCGCGGGCTTCCTCGGCGTGTTCCCCACCAGGATAGCGGCTCACCAAGCTCGTCAAGTGTTTCGTTGCAGTGGCGCTGTCACCTGCCCGCAGTGCCTCTTGTGCTACAGCCCAGAGGTTGGCTTCGGTAGCACTCAACTTGTCAATCTGCTGAGCCTGATCGCGCACTTGCTTTTCCAACGAGCTGACCTGGTCCGTGAGGACCTGGTTCTGCGCACTCAGGCTCGCATTCTGCGTCTCGAGTGTGCCGAGTCGATTGTGCAGGGTCGCCTACTCAGCCTGATTATCGTTGCAGACCACTAGGGCCATCAGGCCAACAAGCACACCGGCAGTCCTCACAATATGCTTCGCCAACTTCCTCGGTCCTTGGTTCCCGAGGACACAGTGGAACGGCCCCCGGAAGTCATGGGATTGCCATGAGTCGCCCTACGCCGCCTCGGTCTCTCGTCGGACGCGCGGACTTCACATCTGCTTGTCGCGCAGCTTAATATACGTTGCCGAAGTATGCTACCGCTCACGATTACTTGGTGGAGGGTTACACGAATGAGGCTTCGAGCAATAGGGTTGAACCTCTTCATTCTGACGAGCCTCGTTCCGTGTTTCGCGGCAGGTGGGGAGGTGGTAACACGCGACTTTGCAAATAGCATCGCCCACCGGCTGATGATGAACCCGGTCGATTGTGGGGACGTGGAACGACTCATGCGGAAGCAGGACAACTACATGTACTGCTTCACCCACGCCTTTCAGAGCTTCGCGGAGTTCAAAGCGGCCTGGGACCAAGGTGCTGAATGGGAAGACGTCTTCGCTCCCAACCCCGTGGCCGATGCTGCAGCCGCGGCGCAGTCCACTTCTGTTGATTCCTGGGCGTCGCCCACTCGTGCCAGGCGAGCCGCTGGCGATGACTTGCCCTTTGACACATTTGAACGAACTTACTTCATGAACGCATCTCGTTGGGGGTTCGTCGGCGACGTTGTCGTGAGTGTGCTCATTGGCGAGAGCTTCGCGGCGCAACGTAACATCGTCAAATTGATATTCTGGAACTCCCCAGAGCAGGGTGGCACGTCGACCTCGCCGTTTGGGACCTATGGAAGCACGCCGACCGTAAAGTATTGGACTTCAGACGACTCGGGACCCAAGGCGCTGTACGCGAAGCTGAATGGGCATACGTTTGAGATCGGTAGGGCCGGTGAGTACGAACTTCTGGCCATAGCATTGGTCGCGGACTTCGATGGGGACGGGCTAGAGGATGTGCTCTTCTCACAAGGAACGATGGGTAATTGCTGCGTGCCTTCGAGTTACATCACAAGCATCTACACGGATTACTCGACCGTGACTGTCGAAGTTCCAGACAATCCCAATCAAGTTGAGTTCAGCGATGGGCGATTCCGCGCCACTTACTTCGATTCCTATCGCGAGTTCACCTATGAAAGAGGGAAGCTGACGGTGATATCGGACCGCGACAAGGCCGCCATCACGGCAGTCGTTGAAGTCCGCATCGAAGATGACGATCCTACGGCTCGCGTCGACATCGATGGCGACGGCGTCCCGGAGCTGCTCGAGTGCGGTGTTGTGAGGGCCGGGGTGATTTGTGATGTAATCCTGGCGGACGGCACCCCAGTTCCGCTGGGCCACCTAATCTGTACCAGGGTCGGTCAGCTCGACACGCGCACAAACGGTTATTCTGACTTCGTATGTAACCAGAACACGGTTCTGAAGTGGGATGGCCACGAATACAGCGACGTCAACTAGGATAAACGACCAGGCCATCACGGCCACGGGAGAGGCTGTCGTACGCTGCTTCGACATTGGGCCCAGCACGAGAGCCGCCCGCAGCTAGAGTTATGCTGCCCATTGAGACCGCGAATGAACCCAGGCAAGTCTAGGACCATGTGGAGGTCTTCACTCCGCCTTGACTAGGTCGAGCATCGACTCGACCTAGTCAACCACGAGACCGAGCGTATCGACTCGCGGCTCCTGGAACCCATTTGTGGTAGTGGAAACTTCCTCGTGCACGTCCTGCGGCGGAAGCTTGCAGCGGTAGAACTCAAGTATGGCGCGTCGCGGTTCGAGCGCACGAACTACGGGCTGCTCGGCCTCATGTGCATCTACGGGATCGAGTTGTTGGCAGACAACATCGGCGAGTGTCGAGCGGACCTCCTGGACATCTTTGCCGAGGAGCTGGGCCAAGGGCCCGATGACGAGGCGTACCGGGCCGCTGCGCACGTGCTCGCTGTGAACCTTGTCCACGGTGACGCCCTGACCCTGAATGGCAAGTAGTCCGAGTCGGTAGCGCCAGTCCGGCTACCTGGTAGCGGTGTTTGGGGCTCGTGGTCTGCTGTGCGGGCGGCGCGTTAGCGCCGCCTTCTTCTTGGAGGTTGGCATGGCGGATTACAGGCGAATCGTGGGACTGCTACTTCAGGGTCATAGTTACCGGTCGGTGGCCGGCGCGGTGGGCTGCTCGCAGCGCGAGGTGGCCACGGCCAGGCGGGCAATCGTGGAGCGGGGGCTCACCGCTGAGCGGCTCTCGAGCCTGTCGGAGGCGGAGCTGATGGCCTACTTCCCGGATGGCCGCTGTCGCGTGAGCGCCGATTGCGACCCGCCCGATTTCGCGAAGGTGGTGGCGAGCCTGCAACGCAATCCGCACTTCACGCTGCTGCAGGCGTGGCGCTCGTAGGCGAGCGGCGGCCCGGGGTCGGGGCTGCGGAAGTACGCCTACTCGCAGTACCGTGATCTGTTCAACGAGTATGCCCTGAAGCATGACCTGGTGGCGCCGTTGCGTCACGAGCCGGGTCGCGTCGTGTTCGTGGATTGGGCGGGCGACACCATCCCCGTGGTGGACGCTATGACCAGCGCGAGCGTGAAGGCGTACTTGTTCGTGGCGGTGCTGCCGTTCTCGGGGTCACCTTCGTGCGCGCTTACGCCAGCATGCGAATGAGCGCTTGGCTGGATGGGCACGTTGCGGCGTTCGAGTACTTCGGTGGCGTACCGCAGCTCGTCGTGCCAGATAACGCTCTCACCGCCACGCACCGCAAAAGGCGCGGCGACGCGGCTAGGTTCGTGAATGAAGGTTACCGGCAGTTAGCCGGTCATTACGGCGCCGCCATCCTGTCCGCCCGCGTCAGGCGCCCGCTCGATAAGGCGGCGGTGGAGTCGGCCGTGAACACCATCAACAAGCGCGTGCTGGGTTACCTGCTGGAAGAGGTGTGGACCGCCCTGCCGACGTGAACGCCACGATTCAAGAACGGCTTCAGGGGGTGAATCACGTTATCTGTGATGGTTGGGACTTAATCTGACAGTCATCGATCTCTAGTTGATGTGGAGGTTGGTGATGACGACGGATCAGAAGGTCATCAAGAACAAGCTGGGTGTGCTGCGCTTAGCGGAGATGCTGGGGAACGTCAGCGAGGCGTGTCGCGTGATGGGCTACTCGCGCGATGGCTTCTACCGTTTCAAGGAGCTTTATGACACCGGCGGCGAGGCGGCGCTGCAGGAGATCAGCCGCCGCAAGCCGGTATTGAAGAACCGCGTGGCGCCCGAGATCGAGGCGGCGGCTTTGGAGCTCGCCATCGCGCAGCCGGCGTGGGGGCCGGTGCGCGCCGCTAACGAGCTCGCCAAGGGGGGGGGCCTGCACGTGTCGCCCTCGGGCGTGCGCTCGGTGTGGGTGCGCAACGATCTCGGCACCATGAAGCTCAGGTTGCAGGCGCTGTCGGCCAAGGTGGCGCAGGATGGCCTGATCGTGACATAGGCGCAGGTGGCGGCGTTGGAGAAAGCCAAGGAGGAGCAGGAGGCGTACGGCGAGATCGAGACCGAGCACCCCGGTTACCTGGGGGCGCAGGACACGTACTACGTGGGCACCATCATGGGCGTGGGGCGCATCTACCAGCAGACGTTCATCGACACCTACAGCCGCGTGGCGTTCGCCAAGGTGTACGACCGCCGCAACGCGCTGGTGGCCGCCGAGCTCTTGAACGACCGGGTCATCCCGTTCTTCGAGGAGCAGGACGTGCGCCTGCTCAGGATCCTGACCGACAGGGGCACGGAGTACTGCGGCGCGCGGGAGCGCCACGAGTACCAGCTCTACTTGGCGGTGGAGGACATCGACCACACCCGCACGCGCGTTAAGCGCCCGCAATCCAACGGCATCTGCGAGCGCTTCCACAAGACGGTGAAGGACGAGTTCTACTCGATCGCGTTCCGTAAGCTGAAGTTCCGCATGGTGGAAGCGTAGTTCCCCCGTCCTGCACGCGAAGTGCGGG
>CALCHY010000243.1 GCA_937907415.1 uncultured Trueperaceae bacterium | reverse complement strand
GAGACCGCCCCCCGGACGTTCTCTCGGCACCTGCTGTCCCTCCTTCCGAAGCCGGACGTTGGCGCTAAAAAGTACGCCCTACTTCTGTCATGGCTTATGAAAAGCTATAACATATCGGGGCTGTTTGCCTTCATGAAGGCGATTCAGTTGTTAGGTGCTATGGCTGTGTCAGGATGCCTTATGGCTCGCGACTACAGGAAGTGGTTGCCTGTCAAGGGCTGCTCCACCCGAGTCTGTTGCTCAGTCGGCGGCCTCCGCTACGACCGTGTTGGTCAGGTCGCCAATCCTAGAGATGGAAACCGTCACAACGTCACCATCGACCAACCAGCGCTGCGGCTTGCGGCCCATCCCTACCCCTTGCGGCGTTCCGGTGAGGATCACAGTTCCTGCCTGCAAGGTCGTACCTGCGCTGAGAAACGCAATCAGGTCGGGGACGTCGAAGATCAGATCGCTCGTCGGAGAGTCTTGCATTACCTCGCCGTTGATGGTGGTGCGAACATGAAGTTGGCTCGGATCCGGGATCTCATCCGCCGTAACCAGCACTGGCCCGAGCGGACAGAAGGTATCGAATGACTTGCCGTACGACCATTGTCCGCCGCCCTTTTCGAGCTGCCAGTCCCGCGCACTTACGTCGTTTGCAACGGTATAGCCAAGAACGTAGTCCAGAGCGCCAGCTCGTGAAACGTCCTTGCAGGTGCGGCCGATCACTACTGCGAGTTCAACTTCGTAATCGACTTTGGTGCAAGGTTGGCCAGCTGGCAGCAATATTGGCGCGTCTGGACCTTGAACGCAAGAAACCGTCTTGTGGAACAGAATCGGGTACTTGGGTAGTTCCATTCCAGATTCGATGGCATGTTGGCGGTAGTTGAGCCCAATTGCCAGTATGGCTGTCGGCACCAAGGGGGCCAGGCGTCGAACAATCTCGACACGCTGGCCCGTCACCTCGAACGCGGAGGTCAAGGCGCCGTCAATAGCAAGGGTGCTTCCGTCCGCCTGAAGGGCGGCGTGCACGATGGAACCGTCCGAAGTCAGGCCTCGAATAATCTGCATCAAAACTCCTTCTGCGCGTCAACTATTGCGCGCAAGCTCACCAATTGTCGCTAAACATGCATCTCGGATGGCTTCATGGCAACCGCGATCCAGCGGCGTTTGCCACACTTCGTACATGTCGTAGTCGTACAACTCGCTAGGCGGCAAATAGCCGATTGAACCGTTGGTTACGTTCATCACGATAATGCGGTAATCAGGAAACGCTGACCTCAGATCCCTTTGCAGCGCGGTGAACGCTTCGCCGGGGTACCCGACAATGAAAGAGTCGCCCACCTTCCACACCCACACCGAGAAACGGTAGGTGTCGGCGTCCCCCAAGGTGCGCCGTAACCGGGCCTTTCGGGACCAGCGCTCTATGAGGTAAGGTTCCACGGCGGCAGCCAGTTCCCGATTGATCACTTCTAGGGTCGGATAATCGCTCTTGACAGGCAGTGAGAGCTCGACCCTGCGTGCAGTAACGCCACGTGACGCTTCAGAAGCTGGCCGCGAACGCCACACGCCAAGCGGCGCGCCCGACTCGACGACGCCCTCATATACCAGGTCTCTTCCCGGCTCGAGCATCCCCTCCAAGGTGGAGCAAACCGCCAAGCCCAGGCGCCTGCCGTGCTTGTCGGCCACCGCGACGTCGCCTTCGTACTGCCAGGCTGGCGCCATCTCGCCAGCAGCCCCTAGAAGGAACATGCACGGGGCGCCGTCCGTCGCCGCCTCGACGGTCTCACGCATTGCGCCGATGTAATCAGGAGAGAGTTTCGTGTTGTCCCACGCCAGAGTCGTCGGATGGCACGCGTAGTTGACGACGGTGGCCAACTGCTTGCCGTCGCGATCGGTCAACCGACCGACCATCAGTGTGTCGTCAGCGGGTCCGTGCGGGTGGTATCCCGTTAGGTAACGGCCGCCAGCTGGGTCGGGCAGGCTGCGTTGGGTGGCGAGGTCGCTACGCCCAGTGGCCCACACTAGTTCGCAATCCGCAATGGCCGCGAGTGCCTGGCGGCTGGCGTCCACGATCTGCGAACGCACCAGCTCGAGATACGGGGCAATTAGATGACCACCAGGCTTGCCTGCGTTCCCGATCGCTATGGACGGTCCGGCGTGCGTGTGGGACAAGCTGATCATTACGGCGGCCGGATCGAGGTCGAGCGCCTCAAGTACGCTTCCACGAACGAACTTCTCATCGGCCCCGTCCTGCCACCACCCAGCGTCTACGGCAACCAACACCACGGGTCGTGCGTTTGCGTTCTCGCGCAGCACCAAAGCCGTGACGCTAAACGGGCGGTGGACGCCGTCCGCGTTGTCTTTAAGCGCTGCGCCCCAGCTCCGAAAATAGATATCTACGGGCGGCGTGATGTCGCGCCGCGCTACGCCAGCCTGCACATGCACGCGCGTGAAGAGCCGCGACTTCGGGGTGGGCGTTGGTTGCAAGCGTACCGCCGAACTGACTTGGTCACTCATGTGTTGACTGCCTCACCAATCCCCGACGCTGCCGTCGGCGTTGAACGACCGCTGCAGGATCTCCTGCTCGAACGGGTGCTTCGCGATCTCGGCCTCGTTCAGCTCTACGCCGAGCCCAGGCTTGCGGTTGGGTCGCACGATGCGACCCTCCTTCTCAACCGTGAACCCTTCCTGGACAACGTCTGCACGCCAAGGGACGTCGCCATGGACGGTTTCACAGATGACGTAACTGGGTTGCGAGAACCCGAACTCGAGGGACGCGGCCGTGCTGACGGGCCCCTGCGGATTGTGCGGCGCAAGGGCAATCCGGTAGGCCTCGGCTAGGGCGGCGATGCGTCGCGCCTCGCTGAACCCACCACAGTGCGTGATGTCGAACTGAACAACGTCGCACCCTTGTGCAGCGAACAAGTCGCGAAAGGCGGCTAAGTAAGTTAGACGTTCGCCCGTGGCTACCGGCGTCGTGAGCGATGCCCGAATGTCGGCCAAGCCCTGCAAGGCCTCCGGCCAGCACGGCTCCTCGAAGAAGTAGAGGCCATAAGGCTCGAGCGCTTGACCGAACTTCATGCCCATGGCAGGGGATGGGCGTGCGTGGCAATCGACCATAATGTCGATGTCGTCACCAACCGCCTCGCGCATAGCCGAAACGTTGGCCTCGGCGTAGCGGATGGGCTTTAGGCCTTCAAGCGGCATAGTCTCGGGTACGGCCATGGCCTTGAAGGCAGTGAAACCGTCGGCAACCGCCGCGCGGGCCAAATCAGCGAAGCGTTCGGCGTCGTCAGGGCGAGTCCCGTAGAAGTCTTCCATGCGGCCGCCGCCCAGGTGCGAGTAGGTGCGGATGTAGTCGCGTACTGGCCCTCCCCAGAGCTGCGAGCATGGCACGCCAGCAACTTTGCCTGCTATGTCCCAGAGCGCCAAGTCGATTCCGGCGATGGCGGTCGAGCGTACGATGCCGTTGCCGTGCCAGAAATGTTGGCGGTACATCATCTGCCACAGGTACTCGACGCGGGTCGGGTCCTCGCCGATAAGTAGTTGCGAGAGGTCTTCGACTGCGCCAACGACCGAGCGCGTGTGCCACTCGAGAGTGGCCTCGCCCCAACCGTAAAGGCCGTCCTGGTCCGTGATTACCTTGACGAACACCCAGTTACGCATGCGCGCGTTGCACACGAACGTCTCAATGGCCGTGATCTTCATTCAGCGCCCCTTGCGAGTCGCGCGCTCATCCCATCTCCCCAACGATGCGCTCGGTTACCTCGAGCGTCTTGCTGATGTCGGCTGCGGTGTGGGCGAAAGAGATGCTGCCTTGCTTGGTAGGCGTGGGGAAGTGGAAGACGCCGTTCTCGATGAGACGGTTGCGGTACGCCTTGTCGCGCTCCATGTCGTGGTGGCGGGCGATGTCGAGCCAGTCCTTTGGCGCATGGTCCATGAAATAGACGACGAAAGCAGAGCGCTGCCTCACAATCGTGACAGGGTAAGAGGCTCCGGCAAAGATGCGCTGCAGGCCCTCCTCCATCTGGGCACCCAAGGCGTCGGTGTGGCCGTAAATCTCGTCCGTGCGGCCACGCAGCTTTCGGAGGGTAGCTATGGCCGCAGCCACGGGGACGGGGTGTCCGTTGTAAGTACCTGCGATCAGGACGCGCTTCTTTGGGTCAGGGTCGGCAGCGTGCGCCATGACCTCACGCTTGCCCCCAATGACGCCTAGCGGATAGCCATTGGCGATGGCCTTGCCGAACGTCGATAGGTCCGGGCGCACGCCGCACAGGCTCTGGTAGCCACCTAGAGCGTGCCGGAAGCCGGTCTTGACCTCGTCGAAGACAAGCACCGTGCCGTAGCGGTCGCACAGTTCGCGCAGGCCCTCGAGGTAACCAGGTTCTGGTTTGACGATTCCAACGTTCTGCAAGATCGGCTCGAGGATGAGAACGGCGATATCGCCGTCGCGCAGGACCTGCTCGGCAGCTGCAAGGTCGTTGAACTGAATGACGTAAGTATTCGCTTTGACTGTCGCCGGAATACCTGTGCTTAGTGGCCGCAGGTTCAGACCGCGGCCGTCGTCCCGCGTGGTCTGGGCTTCGGCTGGGTCCATGAGGTTGAACGCAACGTCATCCTCCCAGCCGTTGTAGCCGCCTTGGACGAGTAGCACGCCGTCGCGGCCGGTGTGGGCGCGCGCCAGGCGAATGGCATAGGACGTCGCCTCCGAGCCCGTGTTAGTCACCTGGACCTGGTCGAGCGTCGGAACGCTTTCGACGATCAGTTCGGCGAGCTCTCCCTCCCAGGCAGTCGTGCCCGCCCCGAATAGCGAGGCGCCGCTCTTAATCACGTCAATGACGGCACCGTCCACCTCAGGGTCGCCGTGGCCGAGGAAGTACGGAGCGAAGGCGGCGTGATAGTCGATGAAGCGGTTGCCTTCGATGTCCCAGAGGTATGCGCCCTTACCCCGCTCGAATACTCGAACGGGTTCGATGTGGCGATTCAGCGAGAAGAGCCCTCCGGGGATGTAACGCTGGTTGCGTTCCCAAATCCGCTGGGTGGCGGCCGCAAGGGAAGCACCCGGAGAGTTGGGGTTCGAAGCGTGGGTACTCTGCGTCTTCTGCATCATCGCCTCCGCGTCGCGGGCTGCTACTTCCGCGCCTTTTCTCACATGGCCCGACTCGAGCTCGCTGACTCGCCTAGCGCGCTTGGAGTCAAATCCGTCCGGTCAACCGGCGGCCTTACGGTGAATCACATCGTATAATTTATCCTATATCGCACGCAGGGGTGCCAGCTATCGGCGCGCGCTCCGATACCCGGCGCGCGCCACGGGAGGCAGACGTTGACTATCGAGAGCGTCGTCGCACATACGCTTCGGCTACAGCTCGAGCGCCCCGTGCGCACCAGCAACCTCGTCATAAAGGAGCGCGAGTTCGTGTTCGTTGAGGTGCGGGCCCGCAAAGCTCCTGGCCTCTGCGGGTACGGTTTCGGCTTCACGCGCGGCGGTCTTGTTGCAGAGACAATCAACCGAACGCTTCGCCCACTGCTCGAGGGGCGCGAGTCGGGCGAGATTCACACGCGTTGGCGTGACATGTACCTCGGCACGCGCTACCTGGGCAGGAAGGGACTGCTGATGCGGGCCATCAGCGCCGTTGACCTTGCCCTGTGGGATCTCAAGGGCAAAGCCATCGGGGCTCCCTTATGGAGCATGCTCGGGGGCTCGAGTACTCCGGTGCCAGCGTTCGTCGCAGGCGGTTACTACGGTCCAGGTACTGAACCAAGCGCCGTCGTTGAGGAGTTCGCTCAATACGCTGACGCTGGCTTCCAGGGCGCAAAGCTCAACGTCGGCGGGCTCAGCCTGGCAGCCGACATAGAGCGCGTTGCTGCCGCACGAACCGCCCTTGGTGAGGTCACAGCGCTCATGGTGGACTTCAACGGCTCCCTCCACGACGCTAAAGAAGGGTTGCGGTGGGCGGAAGCCCTCGCTCCGTTCAGGCCAGCCTTCCTCGAAGAGCCGTTCCTTATGGACGACCTCCCGTCACTCCGCGAGTTCTATGAACGTTGTGACTTGCCCGTAGCTCTGGGCGAAGACGAGTCGGGTCGCTGGGCTTTCGCCGAACTCATGCAGCCTCGCACCCTCGACGTTCTGCGCCATGACGCCACGCTCGTCGGTGGCGTCTCCGAATGGCTGAAGGTGGCCGGGCTGGGGCTTGCACACCGCGTTGACCTGTTCCCCCACTGGTTCCCCGAGGTACACATCCACCTGGCAGCGACATTCCCAGAATGCAAAGGCGTCGAGTTGATTGCGCCGGAAGCAGGCATCATGAACTTCCATGAACTACTCCACAACCCCGTTTCTCAACGCGGGGGTTACGCCGACGTGCCGGACGGGCCAGGGCTCGCGATCGAGTGGGACCTGGACGCCATCGAGAAGGCGGTGGTGGCGTGAGCGGCGGTACGCAACCCAGAGGCAACCAGGGCCCTGACGGCCTAAGAGGACGAGTAGCGCTCATTACAGGCGCCGCGCGCGGCATAGGCCTGGCGATCGCAACGGCCATGGCTCATGCTGGCGCCAAAGTCTCCCTTGCCGACGTGGACGGCGCGGCGGCTAGCGCCGCAGTAACGGAGTTGGCTGATCAGCCAGGCCTAACGCAAGCGGAACTCCACGCGGCCAGCGTCGACGTTAGCGATAGTACTCAGGTTCGTACTTGGGTCGAGCAGGTAGGAGAGCGCTGGGGCAGCATCGACATCCTCGTGAACAACGCAGGTGTGCAGTTCAACTGCGCGGCAGAAGACCTGAGCGACGCCGACTGGCAACGCGTTCTGGCGATCGACCTTACAGGTGCCTTTTACTGCAGCCGCGAAGCTGGCACCGTGATGCTGGCACAAGGCCGCGGCACCATCATCAACATCGCCTCCATAGCTGCTCGCTTTGGAATGCCGCGCCGCTTGCCATACGTGGTGAGCAAAGCAGGGGTAACAGCGCTTACGCGCGGCCTAGCGACCGAATGGGCAGATCGTGGTGTACGGGTCAACGCAATCGGGCCTGGTTACGTCGAGACCGACTTAGTCCGATACGCCTTCGAGCAGGGCCACATCGACCGGGATGCCATCGTCGCCAAGATCCCGATTGGTCGCCTTGCCCAGTCGCGTAGCATCGCCGACGCCGCGATTTTCCTCGCGTCAGACGCCGCGGATTACATCACGGGGCAGACGCTCTACGTCGATGGTGGGTACAGCGTCTTCAAGTGACGGTCCCGGTACAAGGTGCGGTAGCGACTTCAACGCTATTCCGGCTCTTGCGCCAGCGCGTCGTGGACCACCCTCCCGAACGGAAGGCTGAAGTCCGCGCGCCACAGATAGCCGACCTCAACGGACTTCACGGGCAACAGATGTAGCGGGAACTGAGCGTTCGGCCTCAGCTCCACCGTGGCGGGCCCCTTCCAACACTCGTGAACCACGACATCAGTCAAGATGCGTGCGGTGACCTGACGAACGGCCGACTCACCAGTGATGTGTGGAATCACCTTGTAGTTGAGGTTCGTCGCGAAAGGCACTACGGCCTGCAGCTCGGCGATGTCGCCCGGCTGTTGCTTGAACGGCGTCGTGACCGTCGCCACGTCTAGCCCGTTGCGCGCCGCCACGCCTACCACCAGGTCGCCCCTTACCTCTATCTTGGGTTCGCCGAGTTTCTTGGGCTGACCGTACACCTCGCGGCCGGTAGCCAGGCCGCCGTCCGTGCTCAGCATTAAGAGCGACGAGTAGGCGCCGCGGACCTCTTCCCCATCGTCCGCCCTCAACCGGGCATCGAGTTGTACGGCGAACTCCTGGTGCGGTCCGAACCAGTCCGGGTCGCTCATGCGGTAGAAGTGCAGCAACACGATATCGCTGACCGCCTCCAAGGGTGGTGGCAAGAACCGCGCGATCGCGCTTGGCGCCGACCTGTACGCGACCGTAAGAACCGTAGTGTCGCGGAAGCGAATCGGGAACCGTGGAACCAACGGAGCGCCTATCGGGGTCGAGAACGCGTCCGCGAATTTCTGCGCGCTGTCGTCGTCACGCTCTGCACTCATCTGCTCAACCACCCTCCATCAACTACCACCGTCGTGCCGTGCATGAAGTCCGATGCTGGCGATGCTAAGAACAGACATGCGCCGTCGATCTCGTCCGCCCTGCCCCAGCGTCCGGCTGGCACGCGCACCAGCAACTCGCGCTCCCTGACTGGGTCGGCCTTGAGGTCGGCCAGTAGGTCGGTGTCCATGTACCCGGGGGCAATTGCGTTTACGTTAACGCCGCGGCTGGCCCACTCGTTGGCAAGCGCTTGCGTGAGGCCCACCAACCCATGGCGGCTGGCAGCGTAAGCAGGCACCGTGTAGCCGCCCTGGAACGCCAGTACAGATGCGATGTTGATGATCTTGCCTGACCCCTGCGCCAGCATCTCGCGCCCGGCCCGTAGGCATAGCGCGAACACGGTGCCCATGCTCAACTCCACCACTTCGTCCCACTCTGCTGCCGTCCACTCGAGCGCTGGCTTGCGCACGAAGGTGCCGGCGTTATTAACGAGCACGTCGACGCTGCCCCAACTGCTCAGGCACGTCGCAACAACTTCCTCCACCCCGGCTGGAGTGGTTTGGTCGCAGACCACCTGCACCGCCTCGCCACCCACAGCTCGAACGCGTTCGTGGGTGGCATCAAGGTTGGCCTGCCTACCGACCAGCACGAGTTTCGCGCCTGCACGCGCCAAGGCTACGGCCATAGAAGCACCAAGCCCGCGGCTCGCTCCCGTCACGATTGCGGACTTGCCAGTGAGACCGAACAACTCTTCAAGGTAAGACAGAGACTCCAATGTGCAGCTCCTCAGGTCATCTGGTGTGGGTCGAAGGCATCACGAACGGCGTCGCCGACAAAATTGAAGCTCAGGGCGGCCTCAACGAGGATGGCCACAGCGAAGGTAAGGGTTCGAGAGGAGCATAAGAACCGTGAGGTTGAGGTACACGGTGGTGGTCTACGCCAATTGACGTGTAGAGGTCCGCGACAACTGAGTGGGTGACGCCACCGACAAGGCGGATGTCGGTGGCGACCGCCTCAAGTGCGCTCGCGCTGCGACCGGCCATGCAAACGCTGGCTCCCTGGGCGGCATGTGCCACGGCCATGGCAGTGCCGAAGGGCGGCTCGCTCCCGTCACCAAGGTGCGCTTGCCTACTAGCGGCCCCGAACCCGGAGACCCATGACTTCGGGCGTACGCGGCTGTCTCACCGTCAGGCACGATCATCAGTACCCTCCAGCCAGAGCCAGGGCGTTGGCGGACATTCCGCCATCGACCACGATCTCGATTCCAGTGATAAATGAGGCATCGTGCGAGCACAGGAACGCGGCGGTGGCGGATACGTCGTCCGGCACGCCGCGGCGGCCGACTGGATGACGCGCCCTAACTTCCTCTGCGCGCGCAGCTGCTGCTGCCGGCTCCATAGCGTCGAGCTGAGCCTGCCAAATGGCCGTGTCGATGTAACCAGGGGAGATTGCGTTGACACGCACATTCGGCCCAAGGTCCAGGGCTAGGGCGCGAGTCATGCCAAGCACGCCAGCCTTCGCCCCGCTGTATGCGACGTAGCCCTTCGCCGAGAACCATGCCATGACCGACGAGATATTGACGATCGCACCCTGGCCCGTGGCGACGAGGTGCGGTGCAGCAGCGCGCGACACGCGGTATACCCCACCTAGATCGATATCCATCACGCGCGCATATTCTGCCTCGGTTAGCTCGGCGAGTGACGTGCCGCCAGACACCCCTGCAGAGTTCACGAGATGATCGATGCGACCATGATCAGTGACGACGGCCGCGATTAGTTCGTCGACGGACGCAGCATTGGCTACGTCAACGTGGAATGCGGTCGCCCGCACGCCGCTACCTCTCACCTCTGCAGCGGCGGCTTCGGCCGCGGACATGTCGATGTCGGCAATCACGACAGTGGCACCCAGCGCGGCGAAGCGCCGTGCGACGCCTTGGCCAATGCCTGAGCCACCGCCGGTCACGATCGTGACCATGTCTGCAAAGGGCCTATTGCCGGTCATCTGGCTCGTCTTGCCGTCATGCTCACCCACGTAATTCTCCCTTCGCGCCATTCGGCGCGGGAAAATACTTCATGCCCTGCTCCACACGCGCTCGCGCCCGCGCATGCCCATACGCGCGAAGCCTCTCGCTACCAGCGCCTCAAGGTGCGCGTGCACGCTGAAGGCAGCGGTTACAGACGGCTCCACGCCGGGCGCCGCCACAGGCACTACCTCTCCGGTTAGTTCCCTCAAAGTCATGTCACCTCGGAGGGCGGCCCGAACTGCACCGTCAAGGCGCCGCACGAACGCCTCGCTGAGATCGCAAAACGCCGTCACCCGTGAACCGCGCATGACCGGGAAGTGGGCCGTGCATAGCACCTTGACTCCAAGGTGGCGGATTGTGCTGATGGTGCCAAGGTAAGCGGCCACATCGAGGTAAGACGGAATCGCGTCCAGTTTCCCACCCGCCCACTGCCCATCACCTAGGATCGCGTCCGACGCCAACAACACGCCGCGCTCAGCGTTCCACAGACCAATGTGTCCGGCGGAGTGCCCTGGTAAAGGCACCACGCTCAACTGCCCACCATTAGCAAGTGGGAAACGGTCGCCAGATACCAGAGCCGTGACCGGCGTCGGCGACCCAAGCAAGCTGGCCACCCACGTCTTGGCTGCCGCTGGCGTGGGGTACTCGAGCTCCAGCCAGTCGTAGTATTCGCTCAGGTGCAAGTCAGGGTCACTCGCCCAGGCCACGTCGTTCTCATGCGCGTAAAGGCGGCAAGCCGGGTTAGCCGCTAGCAGCTCCGCATTACCGCCGAAGTGGTCGGCGTGGGCGTGGCAAATAACGCCCGTGTCGATTACTGCGCCGGGCTGCAACTGTTGGAGCGCTGGCAGGACCAGGGCGTCGATATTGCCGACGCAACCCGTATCAGTAACCAACCACCCCGCCTGCGTGCCGGGCTGCTCCGGCCGCACTGGCTGGTCGACGGCTTCAACAGGACCAACGCCCTCAACCAAGTAGAGCGCAAGTGGCATGCTGGTGCCGGTCACGACCGTGTCGATGCGGTGCAGTCCATCGTCTACCTGCGATAGTCCGGCGGCGCCGTTCACGTGTTTGCACTTGCGGCGATGAACCTCATTACCCTCCGCCTCCTTCTGGAACACCTACTTGCCTGAACTTCCGGCGTCGCGATGTCACACCTTGAGTTTGGGGTCGAGCGCGTCGCGCAGCCCATCTCCCAGTAAGTTCGCAGCTAATACGGTGAGCGCAATGGCTGTTCCAGGGAACACCCCGAGCCACCACGCCTGTCGAATGAACTGGCGCCCATCGGAGAGGATCGCGCCCCATTCAGGCGCCGGAGCCTGAGCACCTAGGCCGAGGAAGTTCAGCGCTGCTCCGGCAAGGATGGCGTTGGCGATACCCATGGACGCCATCACCATCACGGGCGTGAGGATGTTAGGAAGTACGTGCCGCAGCATTATTCGGGCGTTTCCGCTTCCGAGGGCGCCTGCGGCGTCGACATATACGCGTCCGCGCGCCTCAAGGACGGAACTCCGCACCATTCTCGTGTAGTACGGAACCCAGGCCATGCCAAGGGCGATCATGATGTTCGTCAGTCCAGTCCCCAATATCGTCACCACCGCTAGGGCAAGCAAGATCGGTGGGAACGCGATCCACACGTCCACGAAGCGCATAAGGAGTAGGTCAAGCCAGCCGCCATAGAACCCGGCGGCCAGGCCGAGCAAGATGCCAGCGATGGCGGCCAGCGAGATCGGCACCACGCCCATCGGCAGCGAGAGGCTCCCGCCGTATAGGACGCGGGCAAACACGTCGCGACCGAAGTGGTCGGTGCCGAACAGGTGCTCGGTACTAGGTGGTTGCAGCCGGTCGCGTGGACTCACTTTCGTCGGATTGTATGGAGTCAGTACTGGCGCCAGCAGCACTATTACAACGAGGATCGTCATCAGCGAAGCTCCGGCAACGAAGCTAGGCGTGCGGCGTAGCCTGCTCAGCGTTTGCGCAAGCGGGGTTCTATTGCGAGGAGCGGCAGTCGTCATTCGTACCTAATCCTGGGATCGATGAACGCGTAAAGGGCATCAACCGTGAGGTTTACGAGCACGTACAGCACGGCGGCTACGAGAACGACACCTTGCACCACGGGCGCGTCGCGGTTGATTACGGCCTTCGTAACAAGCGTCCCGAGGCCCTGCCGTGCGAACACGTTCTCGATCACGACCGCGCCTCCAATCAGGGTCCCGAACTGCATTCCGAACATCGTCAACACGGGAATGAGCGCGGCACGGAAGGCGTGTCGCAGCACGACGGGGCGCATCCCCAGCCCTTTGGCTTTGGCGGTCCGGACGAAGTCTTCCCTGAGTACCTCTAGTAGACTCGCCCGCGTCAAACGCGCGAGGACCGCGGATTCCGCGACCCCAAGCGCGATGGCAGGCATGATCAAGGGCCGTAACCCATGCCCGGTAATCGGCAGCCAACCGAACTGCACCGAGAAGAACTGAATCATCATCAATCCAAGCCAGAAACCCGGAATCGAGATGCCGATAAGCGCTACGGTCATTCCGCTTAAGTCGAGCCAAGTGTTGTGGCGCAGGGCCGCTATCATGCCGAGTGGCAGGCCGAGGATGACGGCGACTCCCATTGCAGCGACAGTGAGCTCTAGCGTGGCCGGGAAGTTCTCCCGGATGAGCCGCAACACTGGGTGATACCCGAAGAACGACACGCCGAGGTCGCCTTTGAGCAGTCCAGCAAGATAATTCCCGAGACGTACGAAGAGCGGGTCATCTAGCCCAAGTTGGCGGCGTAGTAGCGCCATCTGGTCGGGCGCTAGTTTCACTTGGGTCATCATGGCGGATACTGCGTCGCCTGGAATAAGGGCGATGACGAAGAACACGACGATGGCGATGCCGAGTAGCACGGGCACCGTCAAGAGAAGTCGTCTTCCGAGATAACCGATCACGAGCGCAACATTGCTGTCCTGTCGACCGCACAATCCATTTGAGGGGTTGGGGAGTCCCAGAAGCAGGGCTCCCCAACCTGCGAAACTCGTTCAGTCGGCGAACGACGCTCCGGCGAAGTACTTGTAGTAGCCAGTGCCGTCCACCACGAAGCCGGTCAGGTTCTTGTCGTGAGCCGCGTAGAAGTACAGCTCGAAGATGGGAACCATCATGGCGTTGTCCATAATGAAGTGCTGGATCTCGTGGTACTTGGCGGTGCGGGCAGCGTCGTCGGTCTCTACCCCTGCGGCCGCGAGCATCTCGTCCAGTTCCGGACCTTGCCAGAAGTGGCCGCTTGGGAAGGTGCCGTAGCCTTCCGAGCTCCAGTCGCGCGTCATCAAGGTAGCAGTGGCGAACACGTCGCCCATCGCCGGGGCTGCGTACTGACCTGACGCGACGGCCGCCGTGTTGGACGGGCCCTGAGTGGTTAGGACGCTAGCGTCGAAACCGACATCCTGCAAGTACGCTTGCATGAGGTAAACCCAGTCGTTCCAGCTCTTGTTCTCGACGAGCACGACCTTAAGGGTCACGCCGTCCTTCTCGCGCACGCCGTCGTTGTTAGTGTCGACCCAGCCAGCGTCGGTCAGGAGCTGCTCGGCCTTCTCTGGATCGTATGGGTACATGGTTTCGAGTGACGGGTCATACTCAGGGAAGTTATTCGACAGGGGGCCGTACGCTGGAACTGTCATGCCGAAGTAGACGGTGTCGACTATTCCCTGCTTGTCGACCGCGTAGTTGATTGCCTGGCGCACGGCGAGCTCGTTGGTCGGGGACATGTTCGTGTTCAGGTAGTTCATCTGTGGCATTCCTGGCAGCTGGAAGCCGCTTACGGCGAACGCTTCAGAGTCGCGAATTCGTGCGATATCGGCGAATGGCAACATGTCGAGGAACTGCGTCTCGCCCGCTTCCAGTGTTGCTAGCCGCGTTTGGGCCTCTGGAATGAACTGGAACACTAGCTCGTCAAGAAGGGCGGGGCCGGACGTGCCGAACATCGGGGAGCCCCAAGTCCAGTTGGGGTTGCGTACCAGCGTGATGTGGCTGCCGCTGACCCATTCCTTGAACATGAAAGGTCCAGTGCCGATAGGGTTGTAGCCGCCCTCTTGGCCGACCTCAGTGATGTAGGCGATGTCGGAAACGCCGAAACCAGGGTCGGCTAGCTCGATGAGGAGATCAGGGCGTGGCGCCTTGAAGGTCACGGTGACGTCATTGCCATCGACACTCACACCAGCAAGTGGTTCAGAGAGCTGGCTCCAACTACCGCCAAGCAGTTCCGTGTTCGTGCGGGCGAAGTCGAACTGATCGGCCACACCCTGCGCAGTGAGCGCGTCGCCGTTATGGAAGGTGACACCACTGCGGATCGTGAACGTCCACTCCGTCTTCTCGTCATTAGCCGACCAGGCCGTTGCGAGACCAGGATAGATGGTGTAGTCCTGTGCGAGGTATACAAGCGTCTCGAATATCTGTGCGGTCACCTCGCGCTCGTTGACGTTGCGACTACCGAGAGTTGGATCTAGGCTAGACGGTTCTTGATTGCCCGCGAACACAAGGCGATTTGCGCTAGCTTGGGCGAAAGCTGCACCCCCGACGGCCAAGCCCAGCGTAAGTAGGCCTACCAGGGTTAAGAGCCGAACGATGCGGAATGAACGCGAGTGCTGTCGAGACTGACTCATCTGCAAGTAACCTCCGTTTGGACGGGTGTTCTACGATGAAGCGCGTGCGTGAGGTGTTTAGGCCTAGTGGTCGTGGGATAGCTCCCAAATCAAGCGGGAGTAGTTTCGGGCCGCAGCGAAAAACGGATTCACTGGGTCCACGTGCCGCCAACGCTTCCTCCTTTTCGTATGGTCCTCCGCCTTGTGCCCGAGCCGGCGGGTGAGTGTGGCTTGTCTCTATTTTATATAATCTAACATGCGCTAGAATGCAAGGCCGGGGACTCGGGAGGCTATTGAGCATGATGCGGACGAAGCAAGACTACGCCTATCAAGTGATCAAGGGCCGCATTACTGCAGGCGACCTTCTACCTGGTCAACGCATAGTGGTTAACCGGTTAGGGCACGAGATCGGCACAAGCGCCATTCCCGTGCGGGAGGCACTGCTCCGGCTAGAAGCCGAAGGCCTAGTCACCCTTACGCCCCACATCGGGGCCGTCGTCTCGCTCATCACAGGCGAGACGATTAAGCGAACGCTTGAGTCAATGGCCGTCCTAGAGGGGTACGCCACACGCCTCGCACTCCCGCGCGCAAGCGAGATCCTAGACGCCTTGAAGCACGATGACGCCATAATGGCGGCGGCTCTTGAGGCCGAGGACTGGGAAGCGTTCAGCGCCGGTAACCGCAAGTTCCACTTCACCATCTACGGTGTCTGCGATAACGACATATTGACCAACTCAATCCAGTCGTTGTGGGGTCAGCTTGACTCCTACCTAAGCGCTGCAGCCTTCTACTTGATGCCGGACCGGGCCCAAGGATCGATCAACGAGCATCACGCCATCATGGACATGCTCGCGAACTCGGAAACCGATCCGCTGCAACTCGAGCTTGCCGCACGCGAACACAAGCTCAATACGGCTCGGCGACTACAACTTCAAGACCGTAGGTTCGCGCCAAGTCTGGCGGCCGCAGCCTCGCGGTAAGAGGAGCGGGCCCCTTACCCAACCTCGTCCACCGCCTCCGCCAGCCGCTCGAACGCCGCAACGCCAACGTACGCTTGCACCGACACGCGCGCGTAGAGTTGCCCACCCACCGATGTGATCGCCACTTCCACGCCTCGTTCGCGTAGCCGGTCACCGAGCTCGGCCGCCTGAACGTCGCCCCCGTCGACCCCGAGTGGCACCGCCTGCATCGGCAGGCGAGCGGCCGCTTGGTGCGGAGTACCTAGTGCGGCGGTAAGGCGCTGGACTCCCTGGTTGAGCACCGAAACGTTGCGCTCGCGGAGTTCACGGAAGGTCATTCCGAGGTGCTCGAGCGGGAAGTCGAGGGCGGCAGGCAGCGCGAGGTAGGCCGTGGCGTCCTGGGTGCCCAGGTAGGTGAACGAGCCTGGGTACCCGCGCCACGCGCCCGCACTGGCGACTAGTGGTTGAACCCGCTCGCGCCACTGCGGCGCCACCACGAGCGCTGCGGCCGTCCGCGCAGAGAACGCCCATTTGTGCAGGTTCCCGAACCAGAACGCCGCGCCGGCGGGCACGGGTGAGTCGATGAGGCCGGGGGCGTGCGCACCGTCGATGAGGATGGGGACTTGACTGCCGAGCGCGGCGCACACGGCCTCGACCGGCAACCGCAGCGCCGAGGCCGAGGTGATCTGGTCGAGAACCAGCAACGCCGTTCGCTCGTTCACCGCGGCAGTCAGGTCCGCGACGAGCGCTTCCTCGAACTCGGCTTCCGTCCTTCCATGCGGGTCGGTCAGCGGAACGCTGCGCGCCACGGCGCCGCGCTCCGCGCACGCTCGAGCGATCGCGGCCTTCACCCACGGGTAGGCGTGGTCCGTGTAGACGATCTCGGCCCCCGCCTCCAGCCGCACGCTCTCGAGGACTACCTGCGCGGCCTCGGTGGCGTTCTGCACGAGCGCGAGGCCGTCGGCGTCCGTGTTAAGCCACTCGGCGACACGCAGCCTGACGGCGTCCATC
Source organism: uncultured Trueperaceae bacterium (assembly GCA_937907415.1). The sequence goes on along the minus strand of CALCHY010000243.1, from coordinate 525 downwards.
GCGGCCGCTAACTCCGTGCGGTAGAAGCGCTCGGGGCTGCGTTCAACCGCCTCCGCCGCTCGGCGCTGCGCTGCTAGCACCGGCGTTGGCACGGCGCCGTACGAACCGTGGTTCAGGTGCACGACCTCAGGATCGAGGAGCCACAGCTCGGGCTTGAGTGCATGCGTGATCAAAGCGTGCGTAGCGGGTTGTTCTGCTGAAGAGCGCGGTGCCATGTATTCAGTATCGCGCAGCGCAGGCTCGAGTCGAGAGGCGCGCGGTTCTTCGACACGTGCGCACGACGGGTGCACCAGCTGGACACGTTCTCGATGAACGTCGACGACTCGCCGTTCCTTCAGCCCAGCGCCGTTTCCAACAGCCGCGGCGCGCGCCGCGCCTTGGTCGCCTGCTCGAAGGCGTAGGCGTAACGCAGCACGGCGGCGTCGCGCCAGGCGGTGCCGAAGATCGACATGCCCCACGGCAAGCCGTGCACGAACCCCGCCGGCACCGTCACATGCGGGTAACCAGCCACGGCTGCCGGGCTGG
>CALCHY010000242.1 GCA_937907415.1 uncultured Trueperaceae bacterium | reverse complement strand
GAGGTCCTAGAAGTAGTAGACGGCCCCGTCGCGCCCGAGTTCCGTGGCGGGGAACAGCTCGCGGGCGCTTGCGAGCGTTGCCTCGCCGTCGTCCGGCATCGGCGGCAAGTGAACCAGCACGAGGCGCTCGACTCGCGCCGCCGCTGCTACCTTGGCGGCGTCCGCGGCGCTGGAGTGGCCGGGGTGAGCTCCGCTCGCCTCGTGCAGCAGCAGGTCCGAGCCAAGGGCCGCCTCGACCACTCGCTCGGAGCGCGCGGAGTCCGCCGAGTAGGTGAGCACCCCGTCGCTGCCGAGGTCCGTCACCCTGATGCCGCATGACGGCACCGAGTGGTCGCCAGGGACTGCCGTGATCGAGAAGTCGGGCGTGGTCACGACCTTGGCTCCTGAGACGAGCGGCACTGAGTGGTAAACGATGTTCGGGTAGCCGGGCCAGGTCGAGGTGTCGAAGGCGTCGTGAACCCTGCGAGCCTGGTCCAACGCCGGCTGAATGCCGTAGACGTGAAAGTCGCCCTTGTGGCCCGCCAGCCACAGGCGCTCCATCAGAAGTGCGAAACCGCCGACGTGGTCCGCGTGCTCGTGCGTGACGATCAACCCGGTGACCTTCGTGAGGTCGAGGTCCTGCGCCAGCAGCCTTTGCGCGGCGTCGCCGCCGCAGTCGACTATTAGCAGCGTGGCGTCGCCCTCGAGGGCAAGCATGGTCGTCGTCCTCTCCTTGCCGGATAGGGCCGCGCCCGTGCCGAGTAGATGTACTCTGCCCACCTGGACCTCCTGGTCGCGACTATACGGCTGCCACGCAGTTAGCGTGCGGCGAGCGGCACAACCGGAAACACAACGCGCGCGTTAGTCTTGCCGCGCCCCGATCATCGTTCTCGCTCGTCCGCGGCGGCTTGTGCGGCCGCGAAGCGCTCCCGCAGCCGCGCGAAGCCGCGCTCGAGCACACTGGTTGGCACGACTACCTGGACGGTGGTGCCCTCCCCGACGACGTCGCCTAGCTCGTTGACGGCGACGCAGGTGGCGTGAACCCGGTTGCCTGTCACGTGCTCGCAGCGCGCCGTTAGCGTCACGCGCATGCCTGGCAGGGCGGACGCCAAGTGGCGCACGCTGACAGCGTGGCCGATGCCGTCCTCACCCTCCTCGAGGAACGGCAGGATGAGCTTGCGGCTCGTCAACTCCATGTGCTTGACCAGCCAGTAGGTGGCGTAAACCGCGTGGAGCTGCCCGAGGCGCGCGTCCGTGCGGTCCTCGAAATCGACGGTCATGGCGGGGGTCACGAGGATCTCGTGGCTAGCCTCGAAGCCTGGCGGTAGCGGCCGCATGTCAGCCGCCCAGCGGGCTTGTGCCGTGGGTCACATGCCGCCGCAGGAGCGAGCTAGGTGCGTAGCGCTCCATCCCGAACTCACGCTGCAGGGCGCTGAGCCCAGCCATCACGTCTGCCAAGCCCAACTCGACCGCCCACGCTAGCGGTCCTTCCGGGTAGTTCACGCCGAGGCGCATGGCGAGGTCGAGCGTGGCGGCGTCGGCCAGGCCTTCCGCTAGGGCGATGAACGCCTCATTGATGAGCCCAGCGACCAGCCGGAACGCCACCCCGCCAGGCTGATCCGGGACCACGAGCGTGACGAGTCCGGCGGCGTTGAGCAACCCACGTACCCGCTCGCCAGTTGGCCCGGTGGGCGCGAGGAGCTCGACGGTCGTACTCTCGGCAGCTAGGCGTGCGGGCGGCGGCACGACGCTGAAACCTACGCCCTCCGCCGGCGCCGTCCTTGCCCAGCACAGGGTGAGGTCGGGCGTGCGCTCAGAGGTGGTCGAGTCCACTGCAACGCGAGCGTCGATCACTAGGTCAGCTGCGGCAGAGGGCGGCACGGCGAGGAAGCGCGTGCGTAGCCACGCGGCAACCGGCCCGGAGCCGAGCACGTGCGCGCTCGGGAGCCTGGCGGCGGGCGCCGTCAGGGCCGCCGCGCCCGGCTCCGACCTCGCGGGCGCAACGGGTTCTCCGGCCTCGTAGCGGTAGAACCCCCACCCCGTCTTGCGCCCGAGCCTGCCCGCCGTCACCAGCGCGCGCTGCATGGGGTGCGGGCGGTAGCGCGGCTCCTGATAGAACCCTTCGTAAACGCTGGTGCTGGCGGCCAAGTTCACGTCGAGCCCGATGAGGTCAAGGAGCTCGAATGGCCCCATGCGGAAGCCCGTTGCTCGCATGGCCGCGTCGACGGTGGCGACGTCTGCGCCCTCCGCGGCCAACCGGATGGCCTCGAGGTAGTAAGGCCGCGCGAGGCGGTTGACGATGAAACCCGGCCGGTCCTGCGCCACGACCGGGCTGCGCCCGAGGCTGCGCGCCATGGCGACCGCCGCCGCCGTCAGCTCCGGCGGCGTATGCGCGCCAGGCACGACCTCGACGAGCTGCATGAGCGGGGCCGGGTTGAAGAAGTGCACGCCGACGACGCGCTCGGGCCGCTTGCATGCCGCGGCCACGGCGGTCACGGAGAGAGTCGACGTGTTCGTAGCGAGGTAAGCGCTTGGCGCGCGCCGCTCCACCTCGGCGAACAGGGCGCGCTTGATGGCGAGGTCCTCTGGGGCCGCCTCGAACACCCACTCCGCACGGTTGCCGTGCGGCAACTCCTCGGCAACCGCTAGCCACTCCAGGAGTCGCTCTGGGCGCTCCTCAAGCCGGCCCTTCGCGTGG
>CALCHY010000241.1 GCA_937907415.1 uncultured Trueperaceae bacterium | reverse complement strand
CGAACTAGGGGGATACCCAGACCCAAACAAAGCAACGCGTTGGCAGCCATCCACCTTGTACCGCTTGCTTGCCCCACCGTCACTACTTGACGCACGCCCGCCCTACCCTATTGGCAGCAGAACTCATAGGGAGGTCGAGGTATGACCGCAAGGATAGTCGCCCCGTTAGAACCCTGCCCGGGTTTCGACTGGCACCGCGTTACCTTCGGGCCTTACTCTGACTGGTGGGTGCAAGTCGACCCCTTCTCAGACGTACTCACCTACGATGCGGACGATGGTCTTGAGGTTGTCCTCTCCGAGGACGTGGAGTCGTTCGAACGCCTTTACCCTGACCTAGAGTGCATCTCGGTCGGTGACTTCTGAAACCGCCGGTGGCCGAACCCATGGACGGCTCCACGCTGGCGCCGCCGAGCGCGGGCCGCAGTCTGTACGCCGAGGTTCTTGACGGAATACTTGCTCAGCTTGAGTCCGGCGCTATCCCATGGATCCCGCCCTGGAACCCGAACGGTGCGCTGCACCCCTACAATGCAGTGACGAAGACTCGCTACAGCGCATTCAACGTGCTCCTCCTGTGGCTAACCGCTCAGAATTCTGATTTCCGCAGTAACGGTTGGTTGACTGCGAATCAGATTAGCCAACTCGGCGGGAGCCCGCTGCCAGCTGCCCGCCCGGCCGTAGCCCTCAAGTGGTTCCGTGCGTACAGCATGGTGCCGGCCACCTCTGGGGCCCAGGGTACGGCGTCTAGCGTTGGCGGAAGCGCCATTAGCAAGGGGCCAGAAACCAAGCTCGTGCCGCGCTACAGCAACCTGCCGGCAATGACCACTTTCGAGGTCTTTAACCTCGATCAGGTAGCGGGGCTTCCGAAACGCTTCTACCTGCCTCCACCAAAGCCGGTCGACGAGACGGCGGCGCCCATGAAGCTCGTACGCACCGCACGCGTGAGCCTCGTCCACGGCGGTGATAGCGCGTACTACTCACCCTCAGATGACAAGGTGACGATGCCTCACCCGGACGACTTCGTGTCGTTAAGCGGCTACTACGCAACGCTTCTCCACGAGGTCGTTCACTGGACCGGCCACCCAAGTCGGTTGCGGCGCAATCAGGTTCCCCGCTCGAACCTGGAGGGTTACGCCGCCGAGGAACTGGTGGCTGAGCTGGGGGCGGCATTCTTGTGCGCGGCGCTCGGAGTCGCGGGAGAGTTGCGTCACGCAGGGTACTTACAGAGTTGGCTCTCGGCAGCCAAAGCCGACAACTCCTACCTCTTCCAGGCGGCAATGCGGGCAGAGCAGGCGGTCGGTTACCTTGAGCGGGTTGCCGAAGGGTGCATACCCGGTGCGCGGAACCACAACCCAAGGAAGCAGACTAAGGCTGGCAAGCGCAAGCCCAGCCCACGGCGAGGCAAGCAGTGAGAGCACGGCGTCAGCCAACCTGCAGCCACGTCTGAAGAAGGTCCGGCTTTCGCTAGCCGATCGTGTCCCAGTTCGTGAGGATCCCTAGTTGCCGTCATGGCCACGGCGCGGGCAGCAACCCCACCGCCACCGAAGCGTCTACCTCCTCCACCGTCGGCACATGCTGGACTACCTTGAAGCCGGCGGGTTTACTTAGAGCTATCCTCTCGAGGTCACACGATAAAACCACGTACCTTCCGACTAACTCCATCCCCTCCTCGCCATGTCCGCGAGGGGTGCGTAACCTGCAACCCGGCTCACATTCAATTGCTATGGCCTCGTACGAGAAGCGGTCGGTTGGCCTTCGCGTGAGATCGAGTTCTTCACCGCTTACCGTGCCAAGCGCCGACAAGTACGCCTTGACGCAAGCTGGAGCAATCGCAGGGTAGCTGCCTCCTCGCACAACGGCACCGTTGGGCAAGGCAATCTCGCATTCGTACTCCGCCGCCCTACCATCTTGCAGCTCACTCCTAACTCGGAATCCCCAGTTGCGCTTAGCGGTGGCCTCCGCAACGGTCAGGGCGGGCATGTACATGAGTGCGACCAGCGCTCTATGCACGGGGGCCAGTACGTGGCACGCGGTCCCCCGGTAGGTCGGACTGGCGAGGTGGCCGGACGAGCCGCCGAACCACTCGGGTTCGGCGCGAGCCCACACGCGAAGGTCCTCTGCCGGCGTGGTAGTCGGAGGAATGTCATTAACAGTCAGTGGGAAGCTCGTGACCGCCATGCCGACGATGCTCGGCTCGCGCTTCAACGGTTCGCCTTGTCGCATTGTGCTAGCAGTCACTACCGCCCGCAGGAGCGCCTCCGCAGGATCCGCGGTCCGGTTCGTGGCAACGCCAAGCGGTGCGTACACCACCCTGGCCTCGTACTCAATGCTTCCGCTGCTCGTCACAACACTCCTGAGTTCGAGAGGCCAGCCGTGCAAGTCAGACGCGTCCACAGCGGCCCCCAGCTCTTTAAACCTGGCAGTCTGGAGGTCGGGATCTGGCTCGCCCCAGCCCATCCCACCGAAGCGGTATGGGAACCGCCGCGGCTCAACCTCACGCCACTTCTTGAGCACGTTGGTGAGCTTCATTCGCTCTATTGACCGCCTCAAGGTACCGGGGGGCATGTTGCTGCTCACCGCTCTCCTCCGAACATACGAGTCTCAAAGCCTCGCCCCACATTAGCGGCGGCTTCTGGGCCAAAGAATGAGTGTTGGTACAGCCAAGACGGCATGGTCGCGCTTGCACGCATAGTTGAAGGGTAGCTAGCCGTTGCGGCGGGGAGTGACGCAAGGCACCGTTTGCGACAATGTCGCAAGAGTTATCAAGCATAGCCACGGGCAGCTCGATAGGCCCCAACCCGGTGCTCGATCCCGCATTGTCCGATACGTCACTACTTGTCGCGCCGTCAACCGATAATCGTCTTGACAAACTAACTAGCGCGTCAGGCGCCTACCGCGCCGCAACAGAAAGGACGCACCCCCATGACCAGCCCCACCCTCGCAACGCTTTACCACCAAGGCAAGAATGGCGGCATCTACTCCTGGCGCGTCTGGACAGACGGCGCAGATATTCTCACGGAGTACGGTCTTGTCGATGGCGAGAAGCAGATCGCCCGCAAGACAGCCACCCCGAAGAACGTAGGGCGCTCAAACGCTACTACCGGCGAGGAACAGGCCGTCGTTGAGGCCCAAGCCATGTGGCAAAAAAACCGCGACCGCAAGTACGCCGAGTCAATCGACGATGCCAAGGAAGAACTAATCCGACCAATGCTGGCGGTCGACTTCGAAAAGCGCAAGGGAAAGAACGTCGAGTACCCCGCCTACATTCAACCCAAGCTTGACGGCGTCCGAGCGCTGGCTTTCTGGAATGGAAACCGCCTCGAGCTCATGAGCCGCAATGGCAAGAGTTGGCGTGACATCGGCACTGTCGAACATATCGCCGCCGCGCTCGAGCGCTTCCTGCCCAAGCACATGCTGCTAGACGGCGAGATATACGCACACGGTGAGACCTTTCAGCAGACCACGCGCCTCGTAAAGAAGTATCGCAAAGGTGAGAGCGAGCAGCTGCTATTCCACCCCTACGACATCATCGAGCGCAACTCACTCAATACACCTTTCAGCCAGCGCTTCACGCAGTTCGCGTGGCTTGCTGACCAGCTAACAGCCACCGACCCAATCGAGCTCGTACGTACCGAGGTCGTGCATACGGATGAGGAGGTCTACGACTTCCACCGCCAGTTCGTCGAAGACGGTTTCGAGGGCGCCATGGTCAGGATGGCCGCCGGCCCCTACCAGTACGGCGCGCGTAGCTACGACCTCCTAAAGGTCAAGTCGTTTCTAGACAGCGAGTACGAGATTGTTGGCCATAAGGGCGGTATCGGCAAGTTTGAAAACGCCGCCATCTGGGTCTGCCGCATGCCAGACGGCCAGACGTTCGACGTCTGCCCCAGGGGAACGATGGAGGAACGCCGCGCTTGGTTCATCGACGGACCCAGCTATTACGGAAGCTACCTCAAGGTCCGTTACTTCGAAACGAGCGAAGACGGAGTGCCGCGCTTCCCCGTAGGCGAAGGAATCCGCGCGCCTGAGGACATGGGATGAGCAAGAAGAGCACCGTCGGCACTCAACCGCCAGAGCAGTTCGACTTCTATATCGGTGGCTACTTCGGCAACAGCTTTTCGGTCGTGCGGCTGGGCTCCGGTCTGCTATACAGCGTGCGAAATCGCGCGGAAGAGGGACGGCAAGCTCCGTCCACCGAACTGACAATCGGGCTTCTCTTGGACCGAATCGAAGAAGCTACGAGGATGGGTGACGAGGCGTCGATAGACCGCGCCGTCCGTCAAATGCGTGCTCTGCATGGTTCCGGACTTATCGAGGAGCTCATCGGGTTCGGAATGCTGTCTCCTGACAAGCGGGACGTAGCACTAACAGCGGAGGAACCACCGGTGCCGACAGTCACTCCTGACTGGCAGCAACTCAGCAACACCTTGGACAGCTTCGGAGTTTGGCAGTGGAACCCGGCCTATAGTCGGGAGGGCATCACCGACGGCACCAGCTGGCGACTAGTGATTCGCTGGGGCCCGCGCCACGTTGAGAGTCGGGGCGCGAACGCATATCCCGAGCGCTTTAGGGAATTCTTGAAGGCACTAAGCCTGCAATTGGGTGGTAGGGAACTGTACTGATCGCAGGTAGCTCCGGGCGGTCGCGCCAGAATCCAAGGGGCGCAACCGCGCGGAGCTTACGTGCTCTCCCAGGGCCAGGTCGACTGTCCTAGGTCTCCCCAGCGCTCATATCGCGACCTAGTTCCGAACGCCGGCCGCCTCTAGTGCCCCCACGAGTGCGCTGTTCTCAACCAGGCATTCCGCCGCCACCGCTATGGCGTCAAGGCCACCTGCATCGGTGGCCTTGACGTTGGCGCCCGCTGCGACAAGCGTACGTACTATCTCGGGGTTGTCGTGATGCTGGGCGGCGAAAAGCAACGGCGTGCGCCCCAGGTCATTGGTGGCCTCCACGTCAGCGCCAGCCTCTAACAAGATCCGCACTGCCTCCACAGAGTTCTTCGTTCTGAACGCCACAGCGTACATGAGAGCCGTAGCACCGAATATCTCTTCGCGCAGCTCAAGGTCGGCTCCTGCCTCCAGGAGGGCCGCCACAACTTCTGGGTTGGCGTTGAAGCCAGCGGCCAAGATTAACGGTGAGTTCAAGTTCTTGTCTCTGGCATTCACATCTGCGCCTGCGGTGGCCAAGAGCCGTACAACATCAGCATTGGCGCAGTCTTGGGCCACCCACATCATTGGAGTCCTGTCGGTGTCGCCCGTAGTCTCCAGGCTAGCGCCGTCCGCGATCGCGGCCTCGTACTTTCTCACATCATTTTCCCCGGCCCGTGCGAGCCTAAGCAGTTCGCCAAAGGCTCGCTCCTGCTTTGCCACCTGCTCGAGGTGGGCGCGCTCCTGTCCGTCCCTAAAGTCCTCAATGAGCTCCACGCGCCGGCCAAGGTCATCGGTAGTTGTCAGGGTCCGGAGCAAGCCCATAACCTCTCCCTCTGCAATTTCAGGGTTCTGCTCTGCAAGCTCCACCACGGTATGGCCCTCCGAATCGACTGCAGCCAAGTCGGCACCGGCCTCGATAAGTAGTAGCAACGTTTCTGGGTTTGGGTTGTGTTTTGCCGCTAACAACAAGGGGGTCGCACCGTCGGCTGTTCTAAGATTCACATCGGCGCCGGCTTCAATCAGGGCACCCATGGTCTCCGTGGAGGGGTTGAACTCGGCCGATATGTGCAGCGGCGGGTCCAGATTGGCCGTAGCCGTAAGAATGGCACCCGTTCCTACAAAACGCTCAACGGCCTCGGCGTCATCAAGCCACTTGGCGATAGCTTGCATGACGGTAGTTGAGTCATCAGGCCCAAGCCAGTCGTAGTAGTAATCAATTGCCTTATAGTACACATGCGAGAACACACCGGGATTCGGGTTCAACGAGGCATTAAAGATGCTTCGCGAAATGGCTCGTCCATCATGGTAGTAGTCTTCTTCCGTCAATCCCACAGTGCGCATTTCGCTCTCTTCTAGCGCAAGAAGCTCCTCGAGTGTCGCGCGCCACGTTGCTTCCGTTACCACACCAATGTTAGTCTCCCAGTAGCGCTTATGATCATTTAGATTCAGCTCCTGCTCTAAGTACCGCATGATAGATCGTGAGTAGTCCGAGAAGTTATCCCACATTGCCCATCTATCGAAGATAAGCTCCGCCTGGCCGGCTTCGGGTACATTCATCAATAGGTCAACGATCATCTCGGCTGTATAACTATCCTCATCGTCAAGCTTAGTGGCGATGTCCCAAAGCCAGATTGCGTCGGCTAACTGCCGCCGCGAGAGGAGTACCGGTTCACCGTCAGGCCACATCTCCTGAGCGAATGCTTCGACAAGCAAGTAGCTGATCGTGTGATCATGAATGGCATGCAACTCCCTTAGCAACACGTTTCTAACGTTCGCGCCCGCCTTAATGAGGTCATCGACGATCCGGTGGACGATCTCCGAATCTCTCCACTTATCCGGACCCTCCACCATCTTCGATACTAGGCTCACGGCAACGCCTAGGGCCGTAACGCCTTGGGCGTTACGGCCATTGACATCTGCTCCAGCTGCAATGAGCTTCCTCACCGCCTCTAGATCGAGGCTCTCAATTGCGGCATGTAACGAGCTGTACTCCATAACGTCCTCCACTCATGCGCTTCGGCGCCCATCGCCGGAGAATTGGGTGTAACAATTGCACCATAATTAGTGACTGCGACATCTATCGTCGCGCAAGTCAATGGCCGTGGCGAACCGGCGGAGACGGCGCGGCCACCTCGGCGCAGTGCACAGACCGCGCGTCACTTCCTGTCGCAGCCATGGACCACAGTGGGACGTGAGGCACCCTAGTAGTCAATAGCGCAGGCTCAACACGCAAGTCGGAGGTATGGAAGATGGACATCTTTAAAGCCGTCAAAGGTACTACGGAGGAAGTGGCAGCAGCAATCAAATCTTCGGGTTGGGAGGATTGGCGCAGGGCCCGGCTACGCGACGACAGGACCACCCCGTTGATGCATGCCACCCCCGAAAACATGCGCTTCCTCGTCAAGGAAGGCTTTGACGTCAACACCGGCACCGAGGGTCACCACTTTGATGACAAATACTTCAGCGCGTTGTGGTATTTAAGTCGACGCGGCAGCGCGGAGCAGATCCGAACCCTGATCGAGTTGGGTGCGGACGTCGAAGCACCGGACTACGAGGGCGTAACGCCGCTAATGCAGGCGAGCCGGAGTGACAAGCCAGAGAATGTTGCAGCCTTGATCGAAAGCGGAGCCAAGCTTGAGGCCAGCCTGGTTAGAGACAACGTTACCAACTGCTTGAATGAACCGCCTGGATCTACGGCGATCTGGTTCGCGACCAAGAAGACCATCCAAACTCTCATCGATGCCGGTGCGAACATCGAGGCCCGCAGCAGCGACGGCCGAACGCCGATTATGTACTACCAGAACCCAGACAAAGTGCAGGCCCTGTTACTTGCCGGCGCCAACATCGAAGCCCGGACACTGGATGGCCGAACACCAATCATGGTGACCGAGCATCTGGATTGCCTGAGGGTTCTAATAGATGCTGGCGCCGATGTCAACGCGTACTCGTGGAATGGTGCGACGGCTTTGGACTGGAAGATACAGGACCGCATGAGCGCAAAAACAGAGCTCCTGCTTGCTGTTGGCGCCAAGAAGGGACCTGGGGCCAGAGGCTTCCAAACGGCAAAATCCGTGCGCGCGGCCATAATGGCAGGCGCGGATGTGGACTACATGGTTTTTCAATCCGAAGCCGGAAAGCGCGACGACCCGAATAACCTGACCCTCTTGATGGAGGCGTCAGCCAATCGCCGCTTGCGCAAGGTTCGGGCGCTGCTTGCCGTCGGCGCAGACCCCAACATTGCCAATGCTGATGGCCGCACCGCCCTCATGTTCGCCAGTACCGCACAAGACAACGGAAAGGTCATTCAACTACTCTCAGACGCCGGCGCCAACCTTGAAGCACGCGATCTCGCAGGTAAGACTGCCGTCGAGCTCACCGCGGCAGCGGATGAACCCGAGAATCTTCGCCTGCTGGCGGCACTGGGGGCCGACGTCAACGCTGCAACACGCACTGGCAGCGCTCCGCTCTTGGAGGCGGCCGGGCAGCCATCGGCTGGAGCTCTCACTCGCCTCATAATGGTGCGCGCCGACCTGGAAACGCGTGATGTATACGGACGGACAGCCCTCATGATGGCAAGTCGGCACGGGACCGCAGAGAGCATCCGTGCCTTGGTCGCGGCGGGTGCCGACATCTTCGCCAAAGACATCTTTGGCAACACGGCGCTCGACCACGCCAAGTCAAGAGGACTGGATGATCACGCGGCCATATTGATGGAGGCTGAAGCAGCCAACAACGCCAAGGCTAACCAACCGGGCCATATCCCTGACATGAATGCGCTAGATGCGCATTCGCCCGACGCCGCGGAGATCCTACCGCCAGTCATTCTGAATGACGATCCCGCTGCCCCTAGGCCCACTTTCAGAAACGACCTGTCAGGCCAGGTACTGGACTTGGAGCCCCTTCTAGTCCTCTACCACCACTTCCTCAACTATGCTAACGACGATAGATACTACGAACCCGCTGAAGACGTCTACGGAGGGCTCGCATTCGAGTTTGTGCTCAGAAACCTGCCGGCTCAGTACCTGACTTGCTGGAAGCTTTTCAAGAAGACGCAGGGCTGGCGACAGGTAAGCGGCTCAACATTTCAGATTGACATTTCAAGCTTTGCCCAACTCAAGGATTCGTCCGTGGACGAAGGCGAAATCCGACCCCTCGGCGAAGTGGAAGGCGACCCCAAGCTAACTGAAGTGGTTCAGACCTTGAGCAAATGGTTTGACCCAGAGACGCGGTACCTGCTAGATGTTCCGGGAGTGCTGTCACTGGACATGCACCCCTTGATGTTCCTCAAGAAGCACAAAAGCCTCACGTACAAGCGCCACATTGCCACCATTATCGAAGACCTACGGAGCAACCATCGCCGAATGCAATGGCGGCAAGAAAAAGACGATGTCAGATGGCGCT
>CALCHY010000240.1 GCA_937907415.1 uncultured Trueperaceae bacterium | reverse complement strand
TTGGGCGAGCAGGGCGTGGGGGCGGCCCAAGCGATTCCGAACCCCGCCGTGGAAGGCAACCTCAGCGAGATCGTGCCGCACGCCGTGGTCGCGGGCGACCAGTTGGCGCTACCGCTACGTGCTCGCGACCGCGTGGTCGGGGTGCTAACGGCCACCGCGCAAGCTGGGAGCGGCTGGGACGAGGAGAGCCTGCGGTGGGTTGGCGGGTTGGCGGCGCAGGCGGCGGTGGCCCTCGAGAACAACCGCCTCTACGAGCTAGCGCGCGACGAAGCAGCGGAGGACGAGCGGCGCCACCTTGCCCGCGAACTGCACGACTCGGTCAGCCAGGCCATCTACTCCGTCGTCCTGACGGCCCACGCGGCTGAGCGGCACCTAGGGGCGGACGCAGAGGCCGTGCGCCGCGGCCTAGCTGCCGTGATCGAGCTCTCAGAGGCAGCCCTGGCAGAGATGCGCGCCCTGATCTTCGAGTTGCGGCCAGAGGCCCTCGCCGAGGTTGGGCTGATGGGGGCGCTGCACAGGCAACTCGACGGGCTCGAGCTGCGCCACGAACTGCGCGCGGTGCGCCGCCTCGGGCAGGAGCCGGACATGCCGTTCACCACGAAGCAGGTGGTGCTGCGCGTCGCCCAGGAAGCGCTGCATAACGTCGTCAAGCATGCGAGCGCCACGACCGTAACGGTGAGCGCACACCATGAGAACCAAGTGCTGCACCTAGACGTCACCGACGACGGCATCGGTTTCGACACCCAAGCCGCTTACCCAGGGCACCTTGGACTCACCTCCATGCACGAGCGCATTACGGCGCTTGGCGGCACTTTGAGCATTAGCAGCACGCTTGGTGTTGGCACCAGCGTCAACGTGCGGGTGCCGTACGAGCCGGAAGTGGCGAGCGACGAGCCAACGAACGGAACCGCCGCATGAGTCGGGCGCGCGACCAGCACGGCGTCACCACGGGGGGCCGCCGCCCAGGAACGCGCGCAGGGTGGGTGCTCGTCGCCATCGGCGCCGCCGCAGTACTGAGGCAACTTGGCATCGGCGGCGTGCTCATCGAAGTCGTATGGCTAGCTGCCATCCTGACTGCTGCCGCGTGGACGTGGCGCGTCATCGAACGCCAGCGCCCACCCGGCGCGGAGGGCGGGAGCCGCTGGCCGCGCCAACTGCCTGCGCTGGTGGTCGTCGTCTTCGGAATGGTCGCGCTGCTCACCCTCCGTCAACTCGCGGGCGTTGCCGTCCTTGCAAGCGTCGCGCTCTTCAACTGGCTGCTGTTCGCGTCCCCCGCCACCGCCCGCAGGCGCGCAACTGGCTTCGCCGTCGTCGGCGGCTTCTTCTCTACCCTCGCGGTCGTCGCAGGGGTGGGCCAGTTGCTCCCGAGCTGGGACTCCGGCGTCATCTTCTTCCTCGGCATGACGGCTACGTTCACCCTCGTTTACCTGCTCCCACGCGAGCAGGGCGGCGCACGCTGGGCGCTATTGCCAGCTCTCGCGTGGGCCGCCCTGACGTTGCTCGTCAACGACCCCTCCGGGGGCCTTGGCCGCTGGATGGTGCCGCTCGCGCTCATCGGCGCCGGGGTCGTGCTCATCGGTTACCGGCGCGGCAAGCGTTAGCGCCACTAGTTTGCCTCACCGCGCGCGGCGCCCAACGCGGCACGCACAGCGGCGAGCTTGAGGAGCACGGACTCGACGTTGGCGTACTGCTCAGGCTCGAGAGCGGCGGTCGTCTCATCCACATGCCAGAAGAGCGCCCTAGCCGCCGACTCGCCCTCCAGATCCCACACCACGGGTATGCGCACTGCCAGGGCATTCAACAGCAACCACGCGGCTGTGGATGCTGGGTAGGCGTCGGCGAAGCTCAACTGCAGCTCAACAGCCTCTTTGGAGTAGCGTCCGGCCTCCTGCAAGCGCCCTAGCTTGCTGCAGGAGAGTGCGGCCAGGGTGCAGGCGTACCCAAGGTCGGCGCGCGCCCTGCGGCTCGGCGACTGCTGCGTGTTCGCCCGCCTTAGGTCGACGGCCTCCGTTGCATACGCAAGAGCTTCCTCATGCGCGCCTGCGTTCAGGTATACGCGCGCGAGCTTGACGCTCGAGTCAGCGAGGTTGGAGCGCGTATCGAAGGCGGCCGGAGCTGCCCGATGGAGCTCGAAGACGAGGGCATGGCTCTCGAGGAGTAGTTCGGCGGCGGCGTAATGGTCGTTGGTCGCAACGTGCGTTTCGGCGAGGTCGTCGAGGGTAGCGGCTAGCGACACGGCGGCGCTCGGGTCCTGAGTAAGGGCCCACAGGTCACGCAGCTCGTCAGCGGCAGCGCTCAGGTTGACGGTCGCGGCCTCCGCGTCGCCCGCCAAGAACGCGCATTTGCCCACCTTACGCTTGGCGACGGCAAGCGCCCAGCGAGCGCCAAGAGAACCGTCTCGCATGTCGCTCACCACCTGCGCTAGGTGCATGGCGTGCTCGAAGGCGGCCTGCGCGGCCAGCAGCTCCTGACCCTCGAAGTGTCTGTCTCCTAGGCGGTCGTACACTGCGCGGGCCGTGACGACTGTGTCTAGGTCGTACTCTTCGACCGGCAAGCGCTCCATCGTCGCTACGGCCACAGTGAGCGCGTGGTCGGCCCGCTCCACCTCACCCAACTCCGTGTGGAACGCCTGCACTTGGAGCATCACCGAGGCGTGAAGCCCAACGGACCACAGGTTGACGTCGTCAACCATGGCGTCGTCCGTGAGGGCGACGAGGCGCTGCAGAAGTTCGGAGCGCGCACCGATATCCTCGGCCGAACCAACGCTGGCTAGCACCTCCTCTGCGTCAAGCGGCCACGCGAGGTCGCCGTCAAGCAACTCATCTGGGAGCCTCACGAGAACGTCGGCAAGGCGCCTAGCGTTAGCGGCTGCCGCCAGCAGGTCGCCGCTGCCGCGCATGGCGCGCATGAGCTGGTGGAGTGCGGCGGCCGCAAAGCGCAGGTCGGTGGTGTCGTCGGCGTCCTCGAACAGGTCGGCGGCGTGGCCCATGAGCGCGAGCTGTTCGGGCCAAGCCTTCAGCAGCTCTGGATTCGTCAAGACGCGGCGTACGGCTGCTGCGCTGGCGGCCCGCGCCACCTCCGGATCTACTAGCCCGACGAGGAGTTCCCTAGCCGCACCGAGGTACATGCGCTGCCTGAAGGCGCTCAGGGCGCCGGAGGTCGCCGTTACGTAACCGTACGACTCGTCGGCCAAGCCAAGCCCCTCACTAACCGCAGCCGCGATGCCGCCGCTGTGATCGCCCGTCAGCTCGGCGGCGGTCAGAGCAACGAGCTCGCCAACGAAGTCGCTGCCCTGCAGGCTGGCCATCGCCAACGACAACTGCACTGCCTCCGGGGTTGCGGCCATTCGCTCCCCGACGAGTTCCTCAAGGCGCATGCTCCTGTTTGCGAGGTCCTGTAAGCCAGAAGCGGTGAGTCGTGCTTCCGGGTTGCGGCCCTCGAACGCAGCCCGCCCGCGGCCGCTTCGCGCGTAGCGCAGTAGCTCGTCGAGCAGTCGCGGGTTGCCGCCAACGCGCGCGAGAAGTGCATCCTGCTGCTCGATGGTGAGGCCTGGCAGCCCCGCGATTAGCGCTTCCGTTAGGTCGCTGACGGGCTTGAGGCGCACGACCTGTAACCCTCCAAGGTCGGTCCGCCCATGGCGCAAGACGACGTCGGCCACCGTGTCCTGGCTAGTTGCCGAGTGCTGCGCCTCTGCGCGGCGCTCGGCCTCGACCCACTCGCGCTCCCAGTGGGTAACCACGATGAGCAGCGGCCAGCGCCCCTCCGACATGGCGCCGATGAGCTCACGCACCAACGCGACAACGGAGGCGTCTGCTCCGGAGAACTGGCCGTCGTCGATCACCAGCACGCCCGGCACGCGCCGCCCGGCCGGCCCGCCGAACAGGCGCCCGAGGTCAGCGACGACCTGGTCGACGAGCGATGCGCGGCGTTGAGCGCCGAACGCCTCGGCGTCGAACCCCGCGGAGTCCCTCCGGTAGCCGACAGCGAGGCCGCGCAGCTCCGCCCCTACTTCCGCCGCCTTCTTGACGAGTCCGATGAGCGGCACGGCGCTGATCGCAAGATCGAGCGCCATGTCGGCGGCAACGGAGCCGCCCAGCCGCAGGAGTTGCGTGCGTGTCTGGCGCCTGCGCTGCTCGCGGGCTAGTGGCTCGAGTTGCGGCACGAGGTACGCCTCTACGTGGCCCGGCAGTGCACCGGTCGCGACTTGGTTGTAGCCGCCAGGGTCAGCTAGCCGCACGCCCCACCACAGGAACGGCAGCGGTGCGAGCTGGTTGCAGGCGAGGGGTGGAGGGTTGATGGCGAGGTTATCGCCCTCCTGACCCAGCCGCATGGGCCAGTAGCTTGCCTCCCCTTCTTCTGTGGCCTGAGCGCTCGCTTCACGCGCCAGCCGCTCGTAGAGTTCCTGCACTAGGCGCGTCTTGCCTAACCCCTGATCGGCGACCAGCACGACAACGCGTGGGCCGTTGGTACCCTGGCGCACTTCCGCCCACGTCTGCTCGACCAGCCGGAGCTCGGCCTCACGCCCGCAGAACGGCGCTTGGCCCGATCCTGCTGACGTCTGGCGGGCAGTGGCACTACCACCGAGGCCAAGTAGTCCGCCAGCCGGCAGTGTCACTGCCGCTTGCGGCCGCGGTTGCTCGTGGTCGTCGTCACCTCGCTTGGTCATTGCCTCCTCGCAGGTACGGGTGAGGTCCGGGCGCGCGGGCTGAAGGAACGCGCCACCTGGCGCGCTTACCCCACCTCAACTCGGTATCGCCGCCTCAAATTACCGGTCTGCTGGTCCCTGGCACAAGTTAGTCAAGCCGATTAAGTGGTACCACGTCTTAGTACTATTCTCGGTGCTCGCGTCAGTAGACGAACTCATCGATGTGATAAAGCGCCACCTTCGCTGCTCCTACGCGCTCGCGGGCACCAGCCGCCAGCGCACGGTACTGCGCCTGAGCGGCTTCCTCTCCTAACGGCGCTATCCCTGCGGCAGCAGCACGCTCGGCGTACGCAGAGCCGGGGTGCTGCACGAACGGGGAGAGGTAGACCAGGTCTCCCTGCCCAATGGGCAAGCGCTCGAGCAGCGCCAGGCTGTCTGCCATGTGCGCTTCCGCGAAGCGCTCACCTCCAGCGCCAACCATCAGGATCACGGATACGCCCAGCCCAGCCGCCTTGAGGCAGGTTATGAACTCGGCGGCCTCGGCAGCGCTGCCCGGCTTGTTCAACCAACCGAGGAGTTCATCGTGGCCCGTCTCCACACCGATCGCTACGCGCTCGAGCCCTAGCTCCCGCAGTTCGCGCCACTTCTCGCTGCCCTTCTTCTCGCCCGAGAACACGTCCACGAAGGCGTTGAAGGGGCGGCCAGGGAACGCGGCGCTGGCCGCCTCGAAGAACGGCCGCAGCTTCGAGTTGGCGAGCACCAGAGCGTTGCCGTCGGCAAGGAAGATGCTGGAGCGGCCAGCGGCGGCCGCCCCAAGCAGCTCTTTGACCCCGGCGACGTGCTCAACGAAGTCGGCGGGCTGCCGGATACGGAACGGCCGGTCCTGATAGAAGGTGCAGAAGGTGCAGCGGTTCCAGCTGCAACCGAAGCTCGCTTGTAGTACTACTGCTTGATACTGGTCTGGCGGGAGGATGGCGACGGGCTGGTAATGGCGCAGGAAACGCTCGCGCTCTGCGAGCAGCAGCGTCGGTGTCCACGCGAGGATCCGGTCGAGCCGCTCGCCCAGCTCGTGAGGCCCGCCCGCAACCGCCACAGCGCCACCGGTAGCCAAGCGCGCCACCTCCAAAGCCCGACCGAACAGGCGCTCGGCCTCGCCCTGCTCCACCCGCCAACGCTGCCGCGCCCCGGCCACGCTGCGCCTACCGAACACCTCGGAGGCCAACGAGCGCTTGAAGGTCCGCCCGTCCACAAACCAGTGAACGGGACGCCCTTCTAGGTCGAAGCCGACCACCTCGCTGCGGCTAGGGCTGAGCGTGGTGCTGGTCGCATGCGCGGTGGCGAGGAACGCTTCACTCACACGATCACCTTACGGCCGGCAGAACCGCGGCACGGTCTCGGCAGTACGCAGCCGCGCGGCACCATCCCGCCCGCCCCGACCGAGTAGACTGGCCCCCGCATGTCGGACGCCCACACCCCACCTAACAGAGCGGACCTCGCGCGCGAGGTCGGGCGCCGCCGCACCTTCGCGATCATCTCTCACCCTGACGCAGGCAAGACCACCCTGACGGAGAAGCTGCTCCTCTACAGCGGCGCCATCCGTGAAGCCGGCTCCGTGACGGCCAAGACAGGCACTGCGCAGTCGACTTCGGACTGGATGAGCATCGAGCGCGAGCGCGGCATCTCCATCTCCTCTGCCGCCATGCAGGTCGAGTACCGCGGCGTGGTCCTGAACCTGCTCGACACCCCTGGCCACCAGGACTTCAGTGAGGACACCTACCGCACCCTCACGGCGGCGGACAGCGCCGTCATGCTGCTTGACGCCGCTAGAGGCGTGCAGGAGCAGACGCGCAAGCTGTTCACGGTTAGCCGCGAGCGCGGCATCCCGATCTTCACGTTCATCAACAAGCTCGACCGTCCCGCTCTAGACCCGTACGCCTTGCTCGACGAGGTGGAGACGACCCTCGGCATCCAGGCCGTGCCGGTGACTTGGCCGATCGGTGACGGCCCAGACTTCAAGGGCGTCTACGAGCGCACGAACAACCGCCTGCACATGTACGAGCGCACCGAGCGCAACGCGCGCCGCGCACCCATGACGACAGCGGCGCCAGACGCGCCTGAGGTTGCGGCCCTTATCGGCGAGGCGGCGCAGAGCAAGCTCATCGACGACATAGGCCTCCTCGAGTCCGCCTTACCACCGCTCGACACGGCGCGTTTCCTGGCGGGCGAGATCACGCCCGTGTTCTTCGGCAGCGTGCTCACCAACTTCGGTGTCGAAGTCTTCCTCGATCACTTCCTCGACCTGGCACCGCCGCCAGGCAAGCTCATGACGACGTTGGGCGAGGTCTCCCCCACCGACCCTGACTTCACCGCCTTCGTGTTCAAGGTGCAGGCCAACATGAACCCGCGTCACCGCGACCGCACGGCGTTCGTGCGTGTGGCTTCCGGCGTGTTCCACCGCGGGGTGCAGGCGGTACTCACCCGCACTGGTCGCGACGTGAAGTTGGCGCAGGCCGTCACGATGTTCGCAGACGAGCGCGCCACCGTTGACGCCGCCTACCCTGGCGACATCATCGGCTTGGTCAACCCAGGCACCTTCAGGATCGGCGACGTGCTGAGCAGCCGCCCTGGCGTGCTGCTGCCATCGTTCCCGCGCTTCGCGCCTGAGCGCTTCGCGACCGTGCGCACCAAGCACGCCGACCGCCACAAGGCGTTCCGCAAGGGCATCGAACAGTTGGCCGAGGAAGGAGTCGTGCAGCTCTTCTACCCCGCGCAGGGCGCCCGCGACCCCATCCTAGGCGTCGTCGGGCAGCTGCAGTTCGAGGTGTTCGAGCACCGCATGCGCGAGGAGTACGGCGTCGACGTCCTCTTCGACCACCAGCCGTACCGCGTGATCCGCTGGTTGAGCCGCACGCCGGACAAGCCAGTGCGCTTCGGCATGCTCGTGCACGACCAGGATGACCAGGCAGTGGCGCTGTTCCGCTTCGAGGGCGAGATCAAGTACTTCCAGGACGAGCACCCAGAGGTGACCCTGGCGGAGTCGCCTGGCGCCGTCGACGTCGTGAGGCTCTAGCTGAGCATCAGCGTGTAGTAAGCGCTCATCACCAACAGCAACGCCACGAACCCAACGACCCCGAGGACGAGGGCCTGACGGCCCGCCCTCCCGAGGCCGCGGAACTGGACGCCGAGGCCGATGCCCGCCATCGCGGCCGCGGTTAGGAGCGTGCCGCCCAGCGTTAGGTAGCGCACGGTTTCTGCGCTCAGCCAACCGAGGCTGGTTACGGCGCTTAGGGCCAGGAAGCCGATGACGAACCCGGGCACGATCGGCGGAAGACGCCGCCCACCTGCCGCCTGCACGCCTGCAACGCTACCTGGATTGGAGGCTGCCTCGCGCCGCAGCCACCAGCCGAGCAGCATGAGCACGGGGGCGAGCAGCACGACTCGCGAGAGCTTGACCAGCAGGGCGAGGTCGCCTTCTGGGCCGCCGACGGCCGCACCCGCCGCCACCACGTGGCCGACCTCTTGAAGCGAGGCGCCAGCCACGGCCGCCACGACGCGCGACGACACGACCGCCAGCCCATCCCAGGCCGCGAACGCGACCACGCCGAGCGTGCCGAGAACGCTCACGACGGCCACGGAGAGCGAGGCGTGCTTCTCCTCGGCGCGCAATACGGGCAGGGCGGCGGC
>CALCHY010000239.1 GCA_937907415.1 uncultured Trueperaceae bacterium | reverse complement strand
AGCAGCTCAAGAGCCAGGAAGAACAAGATTTACAAAGGTTACGGGGCGCAATCTGCTTTACCTGGCACTGGAAGACTTTCCGGGTCGCCTCTACCACCGGTCACTAGAGTTGGAAGAGGGACAAAGCGATGAACCGGATATCGACTTCTTGAACGAAATTCCTAAAGCCGGAGAGGGGCTAATCGAGACCCTAGAGCAATGGCTTGACGCAGTCGACCATCCGCGCCTAATCGTCATCGACACAATGGCGGAGATTCTCCCGCCGCCATCGGGACGAAAGACGGAATACCTACATGCGAATGACGTCCTTAGACCCATACAAAGGCTTGCCGCCGATCGCGACATCGCAATAATCCTGGTTCACCACACAAACAAGAACCAAGAGGCAAGTGATGTGTTCGACAAGATAAACGGCACCACCGCCTACGCGGGCGTTGCCGACACCCTACTCGTCATGGATCACATCCGCGGAGGCACCCAATCGGCCTTGCAAATCACGGGTCGCGACATTGGGGATGACGTAATACACATTGAGAGGCGCGGGGCCAGATGGGAGCGGGTTGGCACGCCGCCTCCGGCGGCGCTCAGGCTGACGCCTGAGCAACAAGAAGTCCTCGAGACCGTAGCGTCAGGCAAAGACAAACCTGCCTCTGTCGCGGCCACCCTCGGAAAGGAACCGGCTACCGTCAGCAAGCACATGGTCAAACTGCGCGACAAGGAACTGCTCACCAGTAGCAGTTACGGCAAATACGAGCTTACAGACTTGGGTAAGCAGTGCCTCCCAACCGGTAGAAGTGGTGGAAGTGGTAGAACTCCCGACACAACCACAGATGATGCACAAACCCTTCACAGCGAAGACATGGTGGAGAATCCTCCCGTAGCGCTACCGGAATCAGCCACTACAGTAGAAGAGCTCCAACTAAGCAGTGCTACTACTTCGAGTGGTGATAGTGGAGTACCGCTGGTCAAGTTCTAGGAACTTCAACCACTCCGACCACTTCAACCGCCCTACTCAGAGAGCCCGGCCCCCCAGCCGGGCTCTTTCTATTCCCACACCATTAGGAGGAATCAATGTCACGACGTAGAGCGAGAGGCGAAGGAAGCCTCTTCAAGCGAACCCGGAAAAGAAAGGACGGCTCCACAGTAGTCATGTGGGCTGCAGAAGTAACTGTCGGCTCGACCGAGGGAGGCAAGCAGAAACGCAAGACAGTCTACGGCTCCACGCAACGCGAAGTGCTCGACAAGATCGCCGAAATCAAAGGCCAAATAGTTGAAGGCACCTTCTCCGACACGCGCACAACCGTTTCGGCGTACCTCGCCCAATGGCTCAGCATGAAGAAGCTCGAAGTAAAGCCCAGAAGCTACCAGTACTACTCCGACTACATCCGCCTCTACATCAACCCCCATCTGGGAAGAATCGAGCTTTCGAAGCTGTCACCCACCCACATAGAGCAGATGATGAAAGCCGTCGCAGAGTCCGTCAGCAAGGACGCGGCAAACAAGGCCCGCAACGTACTCACAGGCGCGCTAAAGAAGGCCGTTCGCCAAGGGCTTATCCCCCGGAACCCAGCCGAGGCCGTAGATAGGCTCACGCATGAACCCAGAGAGATGACCCTCTGGACACCGGATCAAGTCCTCAAGTTCCTCGAAGTCGCAGTGCCCCACAGGCTCTACGCAGCCTTCTACCTAGCACTCACTACCGGCATGAGGCACGGCGAGATACTCGGTCTGCGGTGGCAAGACATTGAGGACGACGTTGTAACCGTCCGACAGTCCGTAATAAACGTCAAGGGCGCCCAGTACGAGGTCAGCACCCCCAAGACCAAGCGAGGCATACGCCGAGTCGTAATCGACCCCGCGACCCTCGACACGCTCAACGAACATCGAAAGCGCCAAGGCGAAGAACGCCTAGCCGCAGAAGACGCTTGGCGCGAGAGCGGCCTTGTCTTCACCAACGAACTAGGCGACATGCTAGTTCCCCGCAACTTCGACCGAGTCTGGTACACCCTGCTCCGCAAGAGCGGCAACCCCAAGATCCGCTTCCACGACCTCCGGCATCTCCACGTCTCGCTCCTAGTCCGCCGCGGCCTGGACCCCAGGACCGTGGCGGACCGGGTCGGCCACACCGACCCGGCATTCACGCTCAAGCAGTACAGTCACATGTTCGAATCACAACGCCGCGCGGCTGCCGTTGGCCTAGACGAGCTGCTCTCAGAAACAACCTCCAATGAGGGAGCCGTGCCCCCTTAGGGCCGGAACCCTCAGCCCAAGAACAATCGTGGATAGCGGCAGTTACTGAGGCCGGCCACTCCCAAGCGTTGTAAAAATCCGCATGAATGTGATAGCATCTGGCAATGTAAACGCCTTGGAGTGGAGAATGATTGAAACCCGACTTCGATACAAACTTGTGAATACGTCACGCCACTTTGATGACGGGGTAGATCAGATCACCCAGGAAGCGCTTTACAAGATTGTAGTGCGCGGATACGAGGGGGCGCACGGGGAAGCAATTACGCAATTCGAGCCAGAACTGGCCCGGAGCTATTGTGGTCAGCGCAGGGTCGCACTGATAGAATCCGCACTCCTCGGGCTCCCAAGACGGTTCCCTGGGACGCAGGCTGAACTAGTGCCAAACTCCGTGCGCAGCCATCACCACGTAGAATTCCGGTCTCGCGACGTCGTGATTGCAGCTTCTAAGTCCCAAGGCCCGCTCACGCTCCCCAGAACAGCCCTCTTTCGTGACCATCTATACGCGTCCAACACACACGGGCTGTTCGACGAGCCTGAAGAGGGCGATGATCCGCTGTTTTGCTTACTGCTACATGGGGTTTACGGGTCCAGCTTGGTTGCCAAGCCTGACTTCGTAACTGTCGTGTACCCTCTTCCTGGCGGAACTGGCATAGCGGGAGCAATCGATTTGAAAGCCAGGTTTGGTCAGGACGCCACGCCACAGGGTTCCAGTGGGGAACGCGAAGAGAAGATGGTAGGCGGTCTGAGGAAGGACGCGAAGAAGAAGGTTTCTTAGGAGGACAACGTGGGATTGGGTACTCCAAGGTTTGTCGGAGGACGGCTTCGGCAGGCGAGGAGGGCGCGCGGCATTCTTGTCGCCGAAATCGCCGACCAAGTCGGAATAAGCGCAAGTCAAATCTATAACTACGAATCGGGGCAGTCGTCACCACCATCAGATGTGTTCTTGCGAATCGCTAGGCTTCTACGGTTGCCGCGACACTACTTCCTGAAGGCAGAAGTCGCGCACTTTACTTCCGATAGCATCCTGTTCCGAGCAAAACGCTCGGCAGGTAGCACGATTCGTGAGCGGGCACAGGAACGCCTGGCCTGGCTTGCCGAGATGTCGAACTTCCTGTTAGACACGGTCGAAATGCCTCACCTGAACCTCCCGCCGCTGACACAGGGTCACCCGCTTGATAATGAGTTGGAGGACATTGATCAAGTCGCCTATGCATTGAGGGAGCATTGGGGGCTTGGGGATAAGCCGGTGCCTAATGTTATTCGCGCAATGGAAGCAAACGGATTCATTGTTAGCCTTGACGACTTCGAGAGCCAAGACATCGACGGTCTATCGGGTTGGTCAATGGTGCTAGGGCGACCATTCGCCGTGCTCAATGGCTCGTTTCGGTCCTCTAGTAGGCGACGGTTCAGCGCCTCACATGAACTGGGCGAACTGCTATTACACCAAGGTGTTGAATTGGACGGCTTGGGGAGTAAGGAGCAAATCTCCAGGCGAAAGGAGCTTGACGTTCGCGCCCATCGGTTCGCTGGCGCATTCCTACTCCCAGAGCAAGCCTTCCTCAGCGATCTGCATACAATCACTCTGGATGCGCTTCAGGCGATAAAGCCGAAATGGCGCGTCTCCATATCAGCCATGGTCTTGCGGCTTCGCGGGCTTGGACTGATCGATGACAGAGACTACCGGAATCTCATGATTGGAATTACTCGTCGAGGTTGGCGTAGGGACGAGCCCTTCGAAGAAGAGATTCCCTTGGAGGAGCCCGTCCTGCTCCGGCAAGCCTTTC
Organism: uncultured Trueperaceae bacterium; assembly: GCA_937907415.1. The sequence goes on along the minus strand of CALCHY010000239.1, from coordinate 362 downwards.
AGGCACACTTGGAAGCTGGAGTGACCGGTGAGGAGCTTGCATATGAAATCGGATTGGACGAAAAGACCCTGTCTCAACTCGCGATGCTTCCACCAGGCTTCTTCTCAAGAATAGGGCCTTCAAATGTTCTGCATTTCAACCAAAGTGCCTGAGCAGAAAGTTGTGGGCAGCTCCCAACAGGTAGGCACCTACAGCGCAGAGATTGCTTCAAATTCCTTCTAGCTGTACCTAAGCTGTACCTCGGAATTATGCTGGCCCCCACCATTATGTGGGGGCCAGCCTTTTTGCGTCTGTGACGCTGTTTTCTTGGTGGGCCCTACTGGATTTGAACCAGTGACCAATCGATTATGAGTCGACTGCTC
>CALCHY010000238.1 GCA_937907415.1 uncultured Trueperaceae bacterium | reverse complement strand
TACGTGCAGTACCTCGCCGACGGCGGTGAACTGGACGGGTTCGTGTACTGGGCCAATCCGGAGATCCTGGGGCGTCACGGCTTGGAAGGAGGGTACGGGTTCGGGCCAGCGCACGTGCCTCAGCTCTTCTGGCGGGACCAGTACGACGCTCACTGGGCCGAACTGGTCCAGGCAGACGCCAGGACCTCACCCGCCTTCGCGGACCTTGAGGCGGCATCGAAGCACGCAATCCCTGTCTATGATCAGTTCGTCAGGAAGATCATTCCCAAGGCTGGTGATGAGATCATTGCCTACGGCAAACACGTCACACAGGCGCCGCCGAGCGAATGAGTGAGCCCGGGCCTGAAATCGGGGCTCACTCTCAAGATTCGCTCGAATCTTACTCATTGGGTTGAAGGTGTTCGAATGCGCACAGCGGTAATAGTGACAGTATGAACAAACTTGGGAGGGTCCGTGCATTTATCAATGTCGCGCTCGTCGCTCTCGTCGGTCTGGCTGGCGCTTAGGGGAACGAAGGGTTCCGGGCGGCCTACATCAACTCGCAGTACCTGTTGACGCTCCACCCGATCTACGAGCAGGTGCCGGCGCGCCTCGCCAGCGGCGAGTGTTCCCGTAAGGCGGCGCAGCGGAAGGGCGTCTTGTTGTCTAGGCGAGCCGGAAAGTCCGCGCCCCCGCGAATTCCGCGTAGTGCAGCGCGAGCGAGCCAACAACGAACATCAGGTATCGCCAGACTGCGTCCTGGAGAAGACAATGGCACTTGGTCGATCGCCCAGCGAGTTACCAAGTCGGCCTCTAGCGTTCGAGCCACGTGCCACCCAACCACCTAGTGACGCAGAAAGTTTCACGTTAGCACTGTTCCGTTTGCTGATGCGTGACACGCAAAGGGCCAGTTCGCCCCCCAGGCACTAACATTTACCTAACCTTGCCAGTTAGCTTCGCGATGCTAGCAGACGCCGACCGTACAGAGCAGTAGCTTCTTTGGAGGGGACGATGTCGGAACATTACGCCCGTCAGCTGCATAGTGACCACATACCAGCAGGCGAACACGTCAATCAAGGAGCGAGCGAACTACCTCGTTTCACGGTGACGTTCGCTTCTCAAACCGAACAGGACTCGCCTGTCCTCATTACGTCGAGCGGTGAAGCTCCCCTCTCGGCAGGCCTAGAACTCCGGCTCGGCGATCTCATCGAGACCAGAGAAGGTCGCGTCGAGATCCGAGATGAACACGGCATGATTCTTCGGCTGGGTCAGCAGTCTGAAGCAGCGTTCGAGTTTGACCCCAACCTTAAGCGGCACGTCTTCTCCTACTTTGGCCGCGGCTTCAAGAAGCGGCTAACCCAGCTCGAGCCGTTCACCCTGCAGTTCTGCGGCAAGTACCGCACCAGCTGCTACCAATGCCCCTGCCCCATCTGCATCGAGAACCACGACCCCTTCACGGACATCTACTACGCATTCTTAGCCCCTGTGCCCGTATTCGAGTACGACGAGCACGGCGAGTGGTTCCTGATCACCAACATCCCCGAAGGGTACAAGGCGACACTTGTGCACGACCCCTCCAAGCCAATGCGCGAACGTTACAGCGTCGTCGGATTGGAGCCAATCACGGAAGCAGACTATGACCGCATAACGGACGAATACCTAAACCCGAAACGCTGGCGTTAGCTCCCTTGGAACCCGCGTGAAATCGGGTGCGTTTGCCCTTAAGCAACCTGGGGAGCGCACCCGCTTTGCGATGATTAGTGGCATGGCGCGCCGAATCCAATATGGTTGAGTACATCAGAGATCTTGGCCGCTCGATAACCCTAGTTCGCAGGGCCGCTCCTGTAGAGGCCACGGCGCTCTTGGTCTGCTTGGTGCTCCAGGGGATGATCCCCGCTGCGCTGATATGGATCACCAAGTCGGTGGTTGACATGGTGGTGCTGACCGGCGCTGATGCCCTCAACACGGCTGACCTTATGCGGATGGCGCTGCTGTGGGTCGGTGGGTTACTGCTCGAGTCATCCCTGTCGCCGTGGGCTGCGGCGCTGCAGGGCAACCTCAACGAGCAGCTCACGGCGCACGTCAACCTCAGCCTCATGCGCAAGGCCGACGCCCTTCCCGGCGTCGAGGCGTTCGAGTCCTCCGAGTTCTACGACGAACTGCAAATCCTCCGCGACCAAGCCGCCTACCAGCCCGTCAACCTCCTGGTCTACCTCACAAACGGCCTGCGCGAAGTGGTGCTCGTGGCTTCGGTCCTAGCGATTCTGGCGCCGATCGCGCCATGGATCCCGCTGCTCATCCTGGCCGCGTCGATCCCCCACGCAGTGGTGCTGTTCCGCCTGCAGCGCGACTCGTGGGAGACCATGGTGTGGAAGAGCCCCCAGGCGCGTCTGATGCAGTACCTGAGCTCCCTGCTCCTGACCGATCAGTACGCCAAGGAGTCGAAGCTCTTCCGCTTCGGGCCGTGGCTGATCCAGCGCTACCGCGTGGCGTTCGACGACACCCACAGGGCGATGCGTAGGGTCAGGACCCGCCAGGCCGTGTGGTCGAACGCACTCACCTTGGTCAGCGCACTTGGCAACGGGTTCGCGTTCGTGTGGGTAGTGAGGCTCGTGGCCCTAGGCAGTACCGGACCAGGCAGCATCGTTCTCATCGTGCAATCCCTGCTTCTAGCGCAACAGAACCTCCTCCTGCTGGCTCAGGACACCACCATGCTCCAGGACACGCAGCGCTACTTCAGGCTGCTGTTCAAGTTCCTAGACCACACCCCGGCCATGCAGACGACCAACCCCGCCCTGGCGCCTCCAAAGTCCCTAACCACCGGCATCAGCCTGGAAGGCGTCACCTTCCGCTACCCAGACGGCCGCGAGGCTCTCAGCGACGTCTCCATGGTCCTTGAACCCGGCAAGATCACCGCGCTGGTCGGAGAGAACGGCGCGGGCAAATCCACGGTAGCCAAGCTGCTGGCACGCTTCTACGACCCCCAAGCAGGCCGGATCCTGATTGACGGCCGCGACCTTAGGACCATAGACCTTGCCGAATGGCGCAGCCAGGTGGGAGCCGTGTTCCAAGACTTCGGCCGCTACCACCTCAGTGTCCAGGAGAACATCACCTTCACCGACTCGGTCCTGAACCCCCACGACCCATCTACCCAGCGCATCCTGAGGCAAAGCGACCTGCTCGACCTGGTGTCTCGCTTGCCGGAGGGGTTGCGAACGCAACTCGGGAAACAGTTCAACGGCACCGAGCTGTCAGGCGGCGAATGGCAGAAGGTGGCAATCGCCAGAGCGCTCGCCCGCAACGACGCCGCCACCCTGCTCATACTCGACGAACCCACCGCCTCGCTTGACCCACGTAGCGAGTACGAGCTGTACAAGGACTTCGCAGCCCTCGCCCGGGGCGTCACCACCCTGCTGATCACACACCGGCTCGGATCCGTCCGCATGGCGGACAGAATCTACGTACTCGAGCACGGGCGAGTCGTGGAGGAGGGCACCCACTCCGCCCTCGTAGCCAGCGGCGGCCTCTACGCCGCGCTTTGGAGCATGCAAGCCAGCACCTACAGCCCACCCGAGGCCGAAAACTCTGGCGCCTGAGGTAGGGAACGTGCGTTCTAGGAAGCGTAACTCGAGTCAGGCCGCGCGCACTCCACCGGGCGTTGGCGGCCGGCGCTCGCTGGGAAGGCGAGGCCTCGCACGAGTTGGACCCGCGTTCTCTGATCCAAGGCTAGGATACTCACCGGTCAACTACCCAGTTCTGCCCACATTTCTACTTCCTGCCCAATTAACAGTGGCCATGCTTATCGCATGGCCACTCTCACTTCCAACTACCCGCCTACATTCAGCCCCGTGAACTCGAAGTCAGGTGGGTAAACCGACGGCTGCCGCACTACCAGCACGTCCGGAGCGAACTCCGCCGCCAACGCAGCGATCTGCCGCGCCTGCCACGCCTGCAAAGCCGCCACCAACAAGAAAGCCGCCACCCCCAGCGCCACCGACAACACGGCGATGAACGACTGCGCACGACGCATCAGTACCCCCCTATCTCACCTAATTGATGGAAGCAGGGTAGCAGCAATCGACTAGCGACACCAAACCGTAGTTGTCCATTTGGAGGGATTTACAGACTTAAGAGGGCTTGACTCACGCGCACGAGCCAGGTGCAAGATGTCAGTTTGCCTAGGGTCACGAGGCGACCCATCACCAAGCCAACGATGCTCTTGGTTACCGACATCGTCTGTATCGGTTCGGCGTCCTTCCCGAAGGTCCAAGTCTAGGTGGCCCCTCGCCAGGAGATGGCCAGGCTATCGGTGTGTGTCTCCTCGGCGCGCGTTAGGAGGGCATCCAGGTGCACTTGAGCGTTAACGGGAAGTTGTAGAGGCATTCACAATGTTACCAAGGGCCTATTCGTGTCGCCGATGATCCCGGAGTTGCGGGTGCTCTTTTGGATGGCGGGGGCATGTTGAACTTGCGATGCTCTCCATTAGGCTGCAGGGCTTCAGCTTCAGATTTGCACCGGCTTAAACTTTCGGAACGAGGAGATGGTTTCCCTCACAAGCCCATTTTCGACGCTTAGGGCCACGCGCTATGACCCCAGTTCAGCGCCTACTCCTCCCTCGAGCGCGTGGTTCCGACCCATAGCGCACTTCACACGAACCCGAGTCACAGTTGGGTTCTTTACGGCCAAATAGTCTATAGCGATGACGAGCCACAATGCCATAAGCACGATCAGCGACATACCGAAATGGGGGAAAATAGTAAGCCGACACGATGAACCCCAGAACGCGATTGCCCCGCCTAACTAGTTGAACAAGAGCCTCGGCTCCCCCGTAAACTCTTCCATTGGGAAGTATCAGCTTTATCTCTCGCCTAAGCTCACCTGGGCTAAGGCCCGCGATATCGATTTCCACCTCTTGAAGCGGCCGAGCCTGCACGCTGTGCCTAGAGAAGGCTTCAAGATTTCTCGCCTGTCTAGAGCAAAGGGAACAATCGCCATCAAACAGGATAGTAGGTTCCCTGATGCGCTGAGTCGCGGATTGAGAGTGTGCTTTCATGTATGTGTGCCCTTCCTGGTGGTCCACCATTCAGCGTACTGGGGGCGACGAAATGTAAGGCCGAATCACCTCTGGACACCAGACTGATTGGCGCATGTTCAATTGCCCCGAGACCGCGCATCCATAATACAAGGCCTGTAAGGTTACGACAGTCACCACCTTTGCTCTCAGCGATTCGCCGCCCTACTTCTGCTTCTACATCCACTCAGCCAAACCCCCTCCTTTCAAGGAATCATCAAACGGCGGCCCTTGATTGGGACACATCGCTGAGGATGAAATCCGGCGCGCACTCACACCTGACTCGTGCCACATATTAGGTCGAGATTAGAAACACACTATATCCAACCAATGCTAGGCCAGCAATCCGGGACACCGCCATGATATTACGAGCCCCAAAAGCATGGAGGCTCACCAATGTTGTGCAGTATGGGAACACACATAAGACGCTACCGATGGCGAACAACGAAATCGAGTCCAGCCACGTTGAGCCGAAGAAGCCCGAAAGAGCATACACCAGCACTCCAAGACCAATAACCACTGCAATCGGTGGGCCAAAACGATACAGTCGATCTAAGTAGACCTCAAGCCGACCTGCATGCTCCGGCAACACCATGAATGATCGATTGT
>CALCHY010000237.1 GCA_937907415.1 uncultured Trueperaceae bacterium | reverse complement strand
GAGGAGCTTCTCCTCCGGGGTCATGAGGTAGGTGGCGCCTTCGAACAGCACGCGTGCAGGTGGGAAGAAGGTGATGACGGCCGCTGGGCGGTGCAGCGCTTCCGCAAGGGCGCGCATGCGGGTGAGGAGCATGCGGTGACCCAGGTGCACGCCATCGAAGTTGCCGATGCACAAGACGGCGCCGCGGAGCTCCGCGTCAGCCAAGTCGGTAGTCGTGCGGGGGAGGGTCACAGGTCGACGCCGGAGCGCGCCAGCACGTGCCGAACGGCGAGCAACGTCACGCCGGAGGTCGACTCGGTTCCCGCACGCACGGCGTTCCAGACCTCGAGGGCGTCACGCCACTCTGGCGCGAGGTGCTCGCCCGGGTCTGGGGTGCCGGGCTGGTGTTGCAGTTCGGTCGCTTCATAGAGGTAGCACTGTTCGTCGGTGAAGCCAGGGGAGGCGTAGAGGCGCGTGATCAACCTCAGCTCGCCCGCGAGTTGCACTTCTTCGCTCAACTCACGCCCGGCGGCGGCCAGCGGGTCCTCGCCAGCGTCTATCAGCCCCGCCGGTATCTCCCACGTGCTTACGCCTACCGCTGGTCGCATCTGGCGCACGCCGAGCAACTCGCGCCCGCGCGCAACGATCACTGCCACGGCGTCAGGGTGCTCGACTATCTCCCAATGTTCGTCCTGGACGGCCACCGTGATGAGCCGCCCACGGAACTTGATGTCGCGCATGGTGCTCCGAAGTCAGTCGAACGCGGCCCGGCGCCGTAGCACCGCGCCTAGCTGCGGTCAGTTGTCGTTGCCGTCCGGGTTGTAGCGCAAGAAGGCGGGGATGTCGTAGTTGCTTGGATCGTAGGTCTTGCCGCCGCCTGCGCCGCCTATGCCAGCGCGTAGGTGCGTCGGGCGCAGCACGCGCGTCTGCGGGGCCTGGTCGAAGCCGGCCGCTATGACGGTGACGCGCACCTCGTCGCCTGCATCATCGTCGTACGTGACGCCGAAGAGCACGTTGGGGTCGTCGACTTCGGTGGCGTCGCAGATCTTCGTGACGATCTCGTTCGCGTCGTGCAGGGTGAGGTCGTCGGAGCCGGTGATGTTGATGAGGAGGTTGCGGGCGCCCTCGACGCCGCGGGCCAGCAGCGGGGAGTGCGTGGCGCTCTCGGCTGCCTCGTCCGCGAGGTTCTCCCCACGGCCAGCGCCGATGCCCATGAGGACCGTGCCAGCGCCCTTGAGGAGCGCCTTCACGTCAGCGAAGTCGACGTTGATGAGGCCGGGCACGTTGATGACGTCGCTGATGCCGCGAACGCCGTGGTACAGCACGCGGTCGGCCACGCGGAACGCGTCCTGCAAGCGCGCCTTGCGGTCGAGCGCAGACATGAGGCGTTGGTTCTCCACCACGATGAGCGCATCGACCTTGTCCTCGAGGCGCCTGAGGCCCTCTTGCGCCTGCGCCATGCGGCGCGGCCCCTCCATCTGGAACGGTGAGGTGACGACGGCGATGGCCAAGGCGCCGAGCTCGCGGGCGACTTCGGCAACCACCGGCGCGCTGCCAGTGCCGGTGCCGCCGCCCATGCCGGCCGTGATGAACACGAGGTCGGAGCCGCGCAGGGCCTCCGCGATGCGGTCGCGGTCCTCGAGGGCGGCCTTCTCGCCGACCTCCGGGTCGGCGCCAGCGCCGAGACCCTTCGTCAGGTGGTCGCCCATCTGAATGCGGACGTCGGCCAGGGAAGTGGCCAGCACTTGCGCGTCGGTGTTGGCGGCTACGAACTCGACGCCCCGCAGCCCGGTCTCGATCATGCGGTTCACAGCGTTGTTGCCCCCGCCACCCAGCCCGATCACCCGGATGACTGCGTTGTCGACGTTACTCATCGCCTCGCCCACCTTTCCATTTCAACCTTAGAAGAAGTCCTTCAGTACCTTACGAATGCGACCGATGAAGTTCTCGCCCTCATCGTCGCTAGGGCGGGCCCTGCGGGTCGTCGGCGCGATCAGCGGACCATGTGCAACGCCGTACCGTACCAAGCCTACCGCCGTTGCATGAGCTGGGCTCGCGACGACGTCTGAGAGGCCGGACACGCCGTCCGGCTTGCCGATGCGCACGGGCAGACGGAAGCGGTCGTTGGCGACCTGCTCGACACCGGGCATGAGCGAGGCGCCGCCGGTGATGACTACGTTGCCTGCGAGCAACTCGAGGGCGCCCATGCGCTGCTCGATGTCGCGCCTGACCATGTCGAGGATCTCTACGACGCGTGGCCTGATGACCTGAGCTAGCTCGAAGGTGGAGATGCTCGCCGTGTAACTAGGGTTGGCGACTTCCAGCTCGACGTCGCGGTCCGCCAGTTCGGGAAGGGCGACGCCGTAGCGGCGCTTGACGCGCTCCGCCTCGTCGGGTGGGATGCGCAGGAGTTGACTGATGTCTTGCGTGATGTGGTCGCCGCCGAGGGGGATGACCGCAGAGTGCGAAAGCGTGCCGCGATGGAAGACGCCGACGTCCGTCGTTCCCCCGCCGATGTCGATAAGCAGCGTCGTCAGTTCCTGCTCGCCGCGGTTGAGCACGGCTAGGCCCGAGGCGAGCGCCTGCACGACCATGCCGTCCACGCCGATGCCCGCATCCGTAGCGCAGCGCTTGAGGTTCTGCAGCGGGCCTTGGGCGCCAGCGACGATGTGCACGTCGACCTCGAGGCGCACGCCGGACATGCCGAGCGGGTCCTTGATGCCGTCGTTGCCGTCGACCACGTACTCTTGAGGGATGACATGGAGGATCTCCATGTTCGCTTCTAGTGGAACGGCGCGAGCGTTCTCGATGGTGCGCTCGACGTCAGTGCGCGTGACGTCGTAACCACGGCGGATGGCGGTCATGCCATGGCTGGTCAGTGCCTTGAGGTGGCTGCCTGCCACGCCGACCCACGCGGAGTGGACCTCTACGCCAGCAACGCGTTGCGCTGCCGCCACCGACTGCCTCACGGCGGCGATGGTGCGTTCGAGGTTGACGACGACGCCCTTGCGGAGGCCGTCAGATGGGACCGTACCCTCACCGATGATGTCGAGAACGCCGTCGGAGGCTACCTCGCCGATGACGGTGCAGATCTTGGTGGTGCCGATGTCGAGCCCGACGATTATGCGTTCGTCACTCATGTGCCTTGCTCACTCCCCAAGGGTAAACCGCCATGCGGCCCCCACGGTGGCTTACGAATGCCGACCAGTGCTCGCGCAGAGCCTCCGCGCTCGGCGTGAAAAGCTGTGTGCCGTCCAAGAGAATTTCGAATCCTTCCGGCGAGTAGCTTATCACCTCGGTGCCGAACGGTCGCAGCAACCTCAAGAGGGTGATGGCCTCCGAAGTGCGCACCGGACCCCAGCCTTCGAGCCGTGGTAGCCCCGCCGTCTCCGCCGGGGTCGCGCCGAGAAGGACTGTACCATCGTCCGCCCAAGTCGTCTCACCGCTCACTATGGCGGGCTGCCGTTCCGTCACGAAGATGCTCACGCGGTCGGGCCACTGCCTCACGACCGTCGCCTGCAAGATCCAGGGGTCCGCGACGAGACCCCTCACCCTGCCTGCCGTTACCCACAGGAACGGCTCGCCTCCGAACACGTTCGCTAGACGCTTGATGCTCTCCGCGTCGTGATGAACGTTGCCTTCCACGGTCACGTACTTGACCTTCGGGACGAACAGGCTGACGACGAGTGCCGCAGCCAACAAGATCAGGAGTAGCAGGCCGAGGCGACGCACCTCAGAAGCCCCACAGGCGCCATTCCAGCTCCAGCGGCTGCGGCACGCGCTCCTTGACTTGCGTGAGGAGCTCGAGCACGTCGGCGGCGGTCGCGTCACCGAGGTTGACGACGAAGTTGCCGTGCTCGTGCGCGACCATGGCGTCGCCGACGCGCAGGCCCTTGAGGCCAGCCGCGTCGATGAGGCGCCCAGCTGAGTCGTTGGTTGGGTTCTTGAACGCGCAGCCTGCCGACTTGACTTTGGGTTGTCCTGCGCGCGCCGCGTCGACCAAGTTCGTCGTGTTGGCGACGCTCTCGGGAGTCGCCTCCGTCAGCTGCAGGCGCGCCCGCGTGACGATAGCGCCGGCAGGGAGGTTGGCGTGGCGGTAGCTGAAACCGAGCTCGGCGGCGGGAACCACTACTAACGCACCGTCGACGAACAACTCGACCTCGGTGACGCTGTCGGACATCTCCCCGAAGCGGGTGCCAGCGTTCATTGCGATGGCGCCCCCAAGAACGGCCGGCACGCCGGATAGACCCTCTAGCCCGGAGAGGCCTGCGCGCTGAGCGCGCCGCACGAGGCCGGGCAGGGGAGTGCCAGCCCCGACCCACACGTCCTTAGCCGCGCCGAAAGCAGCCATGGTGTTGTACGCGCGGCCTAAGCGCACGACGCGCTCAGGCACTCCGGCGTCTGCCACGAGCAGGTTGGCGCCGGACCCTAGCACGCGGTAAGGCGCGGACGTCGCTAGCGCCAGGTCGGCGGCGTCATCGACTTCCCACAACTCGGCCTCGCCGCCAAC
>CALCHY010000236.1 GCA_937907415.1 uncultured Trueperaceae bacterium | reverse complement strand
CCAGACCTAACCGAGGTCGTGGTGCGGTCCGACCCGTTCGCCACGGCCGTCACGCACCTGATCGAAGCCTCTGGCCCACTGGCAGCGCTGGAGGTGCGGCTACGTTCTCAATCCAGTCAACAGAATCCACGGACGTCCTACATGGCTGGCGCCTCGGCCGTATCGGCAGTGCGGTCTCTTGGCGTAGGCTAATGGAACATCACAGGGTTGGCGGGCACTAGTTATGTCGGGCAAGGTCACACGTTTGAAGCAGGTCATCGTCGACCGCATAAGGTCAGGAGACTATCCAGTAGGGCACCGCCTCACGAGCGCGCGGACCGCCGCCAGCGAGTTCGGGGTCCACTCGAACACCGTCAGCCGCATATACCGCGAGCTGGCGGACGAAGGCATAGTCCGCACCGTCCACGGTAGCGGCACGTTCGTGGTGTCCGTGCCAGGGCCTGAGCACGGTGGGAGTGCCATCGACGAACTGGCGGCCGATCTCGAGAGCCTCGCAGAGCAGGCACGGCATCTTGGCCTATCGCGAACGGCCTGGGACGACCTCGTTGCCGAAAGCTCGGATCGCGCTTTCGTGGATCCCGACCCAGGAATCTGGATAGTCGAGTGCAGCAAGCGCGACGTTGAGGCACTCTCCGTCAACCTCACGACGTTGTTGCGTAGGAGCGTCAATCCACTCCTCGTCAACGAGGTGCCGAAGTTGATGGATGACTGCGGGCCGCACGACATCTTCCTCACGACGCCCTTCCACTACGAGGAAGTCTCGGCGATGCTCGGGCCTGAACGGACATTGCTCAACGTCAACGTGGTCCCAACCACCGACACGCTCGTGACGTTCGCGCAGCTGGACCCAGGATCGACTATCAATGTAGTGGCGTCGAATGCACCTACCCTCGAGCGGCTCGTGAGGATGGTCAAGACTTACGCGCGGACGGCGCCTCAGTCCGCCGCGCTGATCGACTCACCCGAAGCTCGGGCCATGGTGCGATCAGCTCAGGTCGTAGTTGACACGCAGTCCATTCATGACCGCGTCATGTCATGGGAACCTGCCGGAGCCGTGCTTACGGTCAGTTACCAGATCGAGCCGACGTCGTTAGCGTTCGTCCGCGAAGTCCTGCGCATGCGTGAGCTGGCGCCAGACGCGCGTGAACTCACTGCGGTGACGTGAAGGCGTCCTCACCCTCGAAAGGACCATCTCCATGACAACCCTCCCCGCCCTCGCCACTCGCAAGTTCGCTGTCCCCGCCACGCTCCTGACGGTGCTGTTCGCGGTGGCCTTGCCGTTCTTCGTGCACATGCTGCCTCCGGTTGGCGCCACGCCCATGGGCGCAGTGTTGTTGCCGTTGTTCATCGCGCCGTTCATCGCGGTGTTCCTATTCCACCCCGTCGCTGCGCTGGTGGCGTCGCTGGTAACGCCGCTCCTCAACCGCGCACTCACTGGCCAGCCGACGCTCGAGATGGCCGTGCTCCTCACCGTGGAACTGTGCGCCTTCACCGTCGCCGCGCTCGTCCTCACGCGCGTTTGGCGGCGGTCGGTGGTCAACGCGCCCATCGCGTACCTGATCGCCAAAGTCGTTGCGGCTGGCGTTCTTAGCGTCACCGCGCTCATACCGGCGCTACCGCTCGGTTACTTGTCGGCCTCCGTCGTCAACGCGCTGCCTGGCCTCGTGGTGCTTGTCGTCGTCAATCTGCTGGTCGTGAGGCTCGCGGGCCGGCCGAGTTCAAGGTGACCGTCGCCTCACCCAAGCTCGAGCTCGACTTTCAGGACGTCTCCCGGCGCCTGAAGGCATTGGGGCTGCCGGAGGTCGATGTCGTCGTGGGTATCGCGACCGGCGGCGTGGTGCCAGCCAGCCTAGTCGCCTACCACCTGGGGGCGCCTTTGAAGATCATCCATCTGAACTTCCGCGACCCCGACAACAAGCCGCGGCGCGAGGCTCCCACCCTGCTCGAGCCGTTCGATGGCCCGGCTCCGGGCAGCCGCGTGCTGCTCGTCGATGACGTCAGCGTGAGCGGCGCTACCATGGCCGTCGCCCGCCAACACCTGGCTGGTTGTGAGGTGACGACCCTCGCGTTCAAGGGCAAAGCCGACCTGGTCGTGCTGCCTGAGGTGGCTTCGTGCGTTGTGTGGCCGTGGGCGCTTAGCCCAGCCAGTTAACGCCAGCCGAGCCCGGGCGCCACGTACTTGAGTACGGCTTCGATGCTGTGCGCGCAGTACTCGACCCCAAGCTGGTTCGGAACGGTGAGGAGGAGCGTGTCCGCCTCCGCGATCGCCTCGTCCTCTGCTAGCTGCTTGACGAGCACGTCCGGTTCGGCGGCGTAACTGCGGCCGAAGATGGCCCGCGTCTTCTCGTCGATGAAGCCGATCTGATCAGCGTCGTTCTGTTCACGGCCGAAGTAGGCGCGGTCGCGGTCGTCCACCAGTGCGAAGATGCTGCGGCTAACGGACACGCGCGGCTCCCCAGGATGACCAGCCTCGCGCCAGGCTTCACGGAACACGCGGATCTGCTCGGCCTGCTGGATGTGGAACGGCTTGCCGGTCTCGTCGAACTTGAGGGTCGAGCTTTGCAGGTTCATGCGTAGCCGGCCCGCCCAGGCGGCGGTGGCGTCCGATCCGGCGCCCCACCAGATCCGCTCACGCAAGCCGGCCGAGTACGGCTCCAGGCGCAACAGGCCAGGTGGGTTAGCGAACATCGGTCGGGGGTTCGGCTGCGCGAAGCCCACGCCACGCAGCACGTCGAGGAACTTGATCGCGTGGCGCCGGGCCATGTCGGCGTCGTCCTCGCCTTCCTCCGGCGCGTACCCGAAGTAGCGCCAGCCATCGACGACCTGCTCAGGCGACCCGCGGCTGATGCCAAGCTGCAGGCGCCCGCCCGCGATGAGGTCGGCGGCGCCAGCGTCCTCAGCCATGTACATCGGGTTCTCGTAGCGCATGTCTATGACGGCAGTGCCGATCTCGATGCGCGAGGTCTTAGCTCCGATGGCGGCCAACAGCGGGAACGGCGAGCCAAGTTGCCGCGCGAAGTGATGCACGCGGAAGTACGCCCCGTCAGCCCCCAACTCCTCCGCGGCCACGGCCAGGTCGATGGCTTGCAGCAAGGCATCCGATGCTGTGCGCGTTTGCGAGTGCGGGGACGGTGTCCAGTGCCCGAACGAGAGGAAGCCGATGCTCTTCGTCATATCCGTCGATTCTGGCACGGGTCGGGTGTCCGGCCCGTGACCGGGCTTCCGGCCCGGCCACGGCCTAAACTGACCCCATGAGGGTTCTCGTCACCGGCGCCACCGGCTTCGTTGGCGGCCACGTCGTGAAGCACCTGTTGGACGCTGGCATGCAAGTCACTACCTTCGGCCGCCTGCAGCGGTCGACCGAGTTGCCAGCGACGGTCGCCAGCCTGCAAGGCGACGTCGTAACTAGCGAGGGTCTCGCGGCCGCCATGAGCGGCGTGGACGCCGTCGTTCACCTTGTCGGCATCATCCGGGAGCGCGGCGGCGCGACGTTCGAGCGGGTCCACGTCGAAGGCACGCGCAACGTACTCGCCGCGGCCGCTAGAGCTGGGGTGCCGCGGCTGGTACACATGAGCGCCCTCGGCGCAGGCGTTGGTTCCAGCAGCGGCTACCACCGCAGCAAGGCGGCGGCCGAGGAGCTAGTGCGGTCGTCGGCTGCCGCTTGGACCATCATGCGGCCGAGCCTGATCTTCGGTGTTGGCGATGCCTTCTTCGGAGGGACGCTCCGCGATCTCGTCACCCAGCCGCCGGTCATTCCGGTGGTAGGGAGCGGCGAATACCCGTTCAGTCCCGTGTGGATCGATGACGTTGCCACGGCGTTCGTTCGCGCGCTCGAGCGCCCGACCACGGTAGGTGGCAGTTTCGATTTGGTCGGCCCTCGCGAGTACACGCTCCGGGAGTTGCTCGTCTTGGTGCGCGAAACCCTTGGGCTGAACAAGCCGCTCGTGAACATTCCGCTGCCGCTCATGCGCGTGGGCGTTGCGTTGTTCAGACTGCTCCCGAACCCCCCGATTACACGTGACGAGCTGATCATGCTCCTCGCGGGTAACACTGGGGATCCCCGACCGGCGGTCGAAGCGTTTGGGCTGGAATTGGCGGCGCTAGAGGAGCACCTCGCGACAATCCTTAGCAACCGCCGCAGCCGCCAAG
>CALCHY010000235.1 GCA_937907415.1 uncultured Trueperaceae bacterium | reverse complement strand
GTCCCGCAATGGACCATCGACGAGTTCGGCGCTGCCTGGACAGATCCTCAGAACGTCGTAGTGAACGGCCCTTACAAGCTCACGCGCCTCGATCATGAGGACATCGCCGTCCTAGAAGCGAACCCTAGCTACTTAGCAGCTGACCAAGTCCAGATCAAGACCGTCAACCTCCTGCGCGTCGCGCAAGAGTCCACGGCGTTGGCCCTCTACGAGAGCGGCGACCTCGACACCGTCGGAGTCCCATCCAATGACCTGGAGCGCATCAAGTCCGACCCGGTACTCGGCCAACAGTTCCACAGCGGACCCTCGACCACGCTCTACCGCTACGACTTCAACGTGCTGCGCGCACCGTTCGACAACGTCCTCGTAAGGCAAGCGTTCGCCGCCGCCACCGACAAGCAGGCCATCGTCGACTTCATCACCAAGGGCGGCGAGATCGTCGCGCCAACCCTCACCCCTCCCGGCTCCGTCGGCCACGTGCCTGCCTCGGCTGGCGTAGGCATCCCGTTCGATCCTGAGCGCGCCAAGGCCCTACTGGCCCAAGCTGGCTACCCGGGCGGCCAAGGCCTGCCGACCATCTCCCTCGCGTTCAACGCCGCCGAGACGAACAGCCGCATCGCGCAGGCCGTGCAGCAGATGTGGCAGAACACGCTTGGCGCCAAAGTCGAGTTGCAGTCCGTTGAAGGCGCCACCTACTCCCAGCTCGCTAACGACGGCGCTTACAACGTGTGGCGCATGGGCTGGGGCATGGACTACCCGGACGCCAACAACATCCACGCCGAACTCTTCACCTCGGACGTCGGCTCCAAGGCCCTCGTGAGGAACGCCGAGTACGACCGCGTCGTGGCAGAGGCCGCCGTCGAGCAGGACCCAGCCAAGCGCACCGAGTTGTACACGGAAGCCGAGCGCATCCTGGTACAGGAGGAAGCTGGCACCATGCCCATCTACTGGGGCGCGGTGAACCTACTCATCAGGCCAGGACTGCACCGCGACATGGTCGCGCCAGGCTACAACCGCGCCTTCGCCAAGTGGACCCTCGACTGATCAGCCGCTGACCTTCCGGCCGGGACGCAGGCAGTTCGCGATCCCTCGCGAACACCGCGTTCCCGGCCGGCAATCCTCCACCAACTGCGCCGATAGTAGGCGCCAGTCCACGACTCCATGACAGCGGCCCCGTGCCGACTGGTGCGCATCGAGGGTATCTAAGGGCATGGCAGTTCTCGCTATCAGGCGCATCCTCTCCCTCGTACCGGTGCTCTTCGTTATCTCGGTAGTCACGTTCCTACTCATGCACTCGGTGCCAGGAAGCCCGTTCGCGACGGAAGACAAGCCTCTGCCGCCACAGGTGAAGGCGAACCTCGAAGCGTACTACGGGCTCGATAAACCCCTGATCACGCAGTACTTCAGCTACATGGGCAACGCCCTGCGCGGCGATCTAGGACCCTCATATCTTCAGCGCAACCGCAGCGTGAACCAGATCATCCGCCAGCATCTGCCACCCTCCGCCACGCTCGGCGTTCTGGCGCTGGCAGTGGCGCTTGTCATCGGCGTGCCCATCGGCGTGCTCTCCGCCGTAAGGCAGAACACTCTGACCGATTACGTCGGCATGTTCATCGCCATCGCGGGCGTCTCGGTGCCGGCCATGACGCTGGGGCCGCTCCTCATCTGGGGGTTCGCGCTCGAGCTCGGGTGGTTGCCCGTCGCGCGTTGGGGCACGTGGCAGCAAGCCATACTCCCTGCGATCACGCTCGGGCTCGGCAGCGCCGCGGTCCTCGCGCGCCTCACGCGCGCCAGCATGCTACAGACCATCCACGAGGACTTCATCAGGACGGCAAGGTCGAAGGGCCTTACTGAGCAGCGCATCGTCACCAAGCACGCGCTTCGCAATGCGCTCATCCCCGTGATAACGGTGATCGGACCGCTGTTCGCCGCGCTGGTGACGGGCTCGATGGTGGTGGAGCAGATCTTCGCGATACCCGGGCTTGGGCGCTATTTCGTCGACTCGGTCTCGTCACGCGACTACCCGGTCATCATGGGAACCACCCTCTTGTACGCCGTGGTCCTCGTGATCTCCAACCTCGTCGTCGACCTCTCGTACCACCTCATCGACCCGCGAATGCGCCTGGAGAACTCGGCCTGATGGCCGGCACCGCCAAGGCCAAGCGCGCCGGCATCGAAACGCCAGCGCGGCGCGCGTTCCGCCAACTCCGCAAGAACGGCCCAGCGACCGTCAGTGCGGGGGTCCTGCTCGTCCTCGTGTTCGTGGCGCTCTTCGCCCCGCAGATCGCGCCGCACCACTATGCAGCGGGCGACTTCTCCGCCAACTTCGCGGCGCCAAGCTCGCGGTTCCCGCTCGGCGCCGACTTCCTCGGCCGCGACATGTTGTCGAGGCTCATCTACGGCACGCGCATCTCGTTGTCCGTCGCCTTCCTCGGCGCGTTCTTCGCCTTCTTCGTCGGGCTCATATACGGCGTCATCGCAGGCTATTTCGGCGGTCGCCTGGACGAGATCATGATGCGCATCGTAGATATCCTCTACGCCTTCCCCGGCCTGCTCTTCATCATCCTGCTGATGGTGGCGTTCAAGACGGGGTTCGGGGGAGTGGCCACCACCAACCCCGTGATCAGAGCGGTGGGCACGCTCGACGCCAAGCTTGGGGGCGTCTTCCTCATCATCGTCGGCATCAGCCTCACGTCCTGGGTCGGGATGGCGCGCCTCACGCGCGGCATGACGCTCGCCCTGCGCCACGCCGAGTTCATGACGGCGGCCAAAGCGCTAGGGGCGTCCAACAGGCGCGTGATCTTCAAGCACCTGGTGCCCGCCATCGCTGGCCCACTGGTCGTGCAGGTGACGCTGTCCATTCCCGGCTTCATCGGCACGGAGGCGTTCTTGAGCTTCATCGGCATCGGCGCCACGCCGCCAACGCCATCGTGGGGAACCATGATCGCGGAAGGCTTCTCAGCCATGCGCAGCCACCCTCACCTAGCCATCTACCCGGGGCTTGCCCTTGCGATCGTAATGTTGGCCTTCAATTTCTTGGGCGACGGGCTCCGCGACGCCCTCGATCCCCACTCACGCTGACCCACAGAAAGCGAGAAGACCATGAGCCCAAACCCTCCTCACGACACCGACTTCGAGCTGATGCGGAAACTCGTCGATATCCCCGGGCTATCGGGGTTCGAGGAGCAGGCGCAGGCACTCGTCCACGCCGAACTCGCGGCCCACGCGGACGAGATCTGGCGCGACCGGATGGGCAACGTTATCGCCGTTAAGCGCGCTAAGGCCAAGCCCGGCGTCCCGACTCGGCGCCTCATGTATGCCGCTCACATAGACGAGATCGGCATGATGGTCAATCACATCGACGAGAACGGCTTCATCCGCTTCCAGACCGTCGGCGGCCTCGACCCGCGCACGCTACCTAGCGAGCGCGTCATCGTGCACGGCACGAAAGACGGCAACCGCCAACTGAAGGGTGTCATCGCCCCGCAGGCAGGCTGGCTTGGTGCGCCGGGTGACAGGGAGCGCGTCTTCAAGGTTCCGGAGCTGTACATCGACTTGGGCCTCACCGCGTCCGAGGCGCACGCCCAAGTGCACCGTGGGGACGTGATAACCCTTGCCGCCCCGTTCGACCGGCTCAATGAAGACGTCGTGGTAGGCCGCAACTTCGACGACCGCATAGGTGTCTACTGCCTCATCAAGGCGTTCAGGGAGATCGAGAACCCAACCGTTGATGTTTACGCCGTCAGCACCGTGCAGGAGGAGGTTGGGGTACGGGGAGTGCCAACGGCCGCACACGCCATCGAACCGGACATCGCGCTTGCCATAGACGGCAGCCTTCCATCCGATACCCCCTACGCCAGGCCGGAAGAACGGCAGTGTCAGCTGGGGGACGGCACCGGCATCTACCTGATCGACAACCGCACCATCGGCACTCCCGCGCTAGTGTCAGCGCTCATGGCAACGTGCGACAAGCACGGCATCGCCTACCAGCGCAACATCGGGGGCGCAACCGACGCGTCGGAGATCCAGCGCCGCAACCTGGGGGCGTGGGCGACGACCATCGGCGCGCCAACGCGCTACATGCACTCGACCGTACAGCTCTGTCACCTCGCCGATGTCGAGGCGACCGTCAAGCTCCTCGCTCGCTTCCCTCAGCACGCCGCCGACATCCTGCCGGCTGATTGGAGATAGTTCGTGAAGATCACGGGTATCGACCTCTTCCCCATCCGCCTTCACCCAGTGAAGACTGGTTACCGCGCCGAGGACGAGCTCTCCACTATCGCGCGCGTCGACACCATCCTCATCCGCATCAACACGGACACCGAGCTTTACGGCCTCGGCGAGGCGGCCACCATCCGCTCGTACTTCAACCAGACGGGCAGCACCATGCTCGAGTGGCTGCGCGACTCGGCCGCGGTTCTCGTCGGCGCGAACCCGTTGAACTTCGCTGACGTGCATAGACGCATCCACCCAGTTAGCGGCGAGAAACCACCGGGCACCCAGCCTGCTAGGGCCGCCATCGACATGGCGCTTCACGACCTAGCTGGCCGCGCTTACGGCGTGCCGGTTTACGACCTGCTCGGCGGCGCCTACCGCACCGAGTTCGAAATGCTAACCAACCTGTACGACGAGACAGCCGAGGAGAAGGTCGCTTCGGCGCTCGAGTTCATCTCGAAGGGCTTCAAGGGCCTGAAGATCAAGGTCGGCG
>CALCHY010000234.1 GCA_937907415.1 uncultured Trueperaceae bacterium | reverse complement strand
GGGTGGGGTTGGGGTTGAAGGTGAAGCTGTTGATGAGGGGGACGGCGTCGACGATGGCGGTGCGTTCTTCGGTGACGGTGATGCCGGCGCCGTTGGTGGCGGAGAGGGTGAAGACGGTGGTTTCGTCGATGTCGAAGGAGCGCATGCCGATGGTGTCGACGGGGATGGGTTCGGCGTCGCCTACGCGGATGGTGGCGGTGTGCGCGCCGTAGATGACCCACTCGAGTCGGATGCTGCCGGGCATGTTGGCGGCGCAGACGTTGGTGTAGGGCAGGGTGTCTTCGGCGCCGATGTAGAAGCGGTCGAAGACGGGGTGCGGTTCGTAGGTGGGGTCGCTGCTGGTGAGGGTGGAGAGGTGGATGTTCTCTCCGCCTTCCCAGATGACGGTCACGTCGACTTGGTAGAGGTCGGTGTTGGCGCAGTCGGTGAGGGCGGTGTACTGGCCGGTGTTGAGGTCGAGCCGGAGGGGCGTGAGCTCGAGGATGGTTTGGTATTCGGTGCCGGTTTCGCCGGTTTCGGTGCCGTTGGTGACGCCGGGGCAGGTGAGGGCGTCCATCTCGTCGTTTTGGAGGGCGGCGAGGGTGGTTTCGATAAGGCGTTCACCGATTTGGGTGGCTTCGATGGTGCGTTGGTTCTGTAGGTTGCCGCGGATGGTTTGCGTGACGATCATGGTCACGCCGAGGACGCTTAGGGCGACGATGACGATCGCCACTATCGTCTCTACGAGGGTGAAGCCGAACCTGCCGTTGGTGTGTCTCATGCGCGTGTAGTGCCCTCCGCGGAATAGCGTTCAAGTAGTGAGGGCCCACACGGGTCCCTGGTTCTCTGCTTTCTATTCTACCTGCTATTACTCCGATAACGCGAGCCGCCAGACAACCGAGCACAACGGCCTTCTAGGGAGTCTGTGTGCCTATACGCTATGGGGGTTGCGGCTGATTGTGGGTAGGGGTAGCGGTGTGTGTTTGCGGTCAGGTTGCCGGTGATATCTTCTTGTCGTTGAAGCGAGTCAATCGCAAAACGCACGCGTTACGCGGGTCTCAGCGACTTGCGACGCCCATGGGGAGCCTTGGCTGCGAACCTGGGCGAGTGGGCGATGGGGAAGGGATAAATGAGGCAACGTTTTAAGATCACGGTTGTGGGGGGCGCCTTCAAGAAGGGCTTCGGCCACGGTCACGAATTGGTTGTCGGTCGTAATGCCGTCCTGAAGCTGCACACTGGTGGGCTATTCGGTTCGGTACAGACTTTTCGCCCGCGGGACATCGTTCATGTTGAGGAAGTGTCGGCGGACAGTAGCGGGAATGCGATCGGCGCTGTCGGTGGAGCCGTCGTCGGCGGCGTGCTGGCTGGTCCGCTCGGTTTGGCGGCTGGCTTTCTTGCGGGGGCGCAAGGGATCAAGCAAGTGACGTTCAGATGCCAGTTCAAGGACGGCCGCACCGTCATGGCCACCATCGACAAGCCTGGCTATATGGAGTTGCTTGGCGCAATCACCACTGCTGGTGGACGGTAACTAGTTAGGAGAACTCTGTGACTGTTGTCGTGATGGACGAGGTCGCGCGCCTAGAGCGCTTTCTGGACGATGTTGGTCGGATTCGCGGAGCGACCGCTACCCCCGCTACCCTGCTCGAGGCGGCTGGCTATCCGAACTACGAGAATGTCGCGAGCAACCTCTTGAGGTACTTCCTGGACCCCGCCGAAGGCCATGGGCTTTCAGCGTTGTTCCTGAACGGGTTGCTAGAGCCTCTAGGGTTCGAGGCGGTCTCGGTGAACTCGGTGGAGCGTGAAGTCCAGACTTTGAACGGCAACTTTATCGACGTCTTGATCGACGGCCAAGAGCACCTCATTGGGGTCGAGAACAAGATCTACGCGTCGGTGAATAACCCGCTGGGTGACTACTTGGGTCATCTGCAGAGGAACGCCGCCGGCCGGCAAGTAGGGCTGATTCTGCTGTGCGTGAACGAGCCGCAGCCGCGGCCGGAGCATGTCGTGGTGGTCACCTACGAGGAGTTGATGGGGCGCGTCCGGCGTGATCTTGGTCGGTACGCTGATGAAGTTCCCGCGCAGTACGTGTCGTTCTCGCTCGACTTCGCCCGCACGATGGAGAACAGAAAGAGGGGGAGCCGCATGAACCCAGAAGTGCTGGAGTTGCTCACGAAGCGCGAAGATGACGTCTACAGCGTCTTGGAGGCTGTAAACGCCTTACGCAGCGAGAATGGTTCTAAGGGGAACGAGCTCTGGGCTCGCGTCCAGGAGTTGTCGCCAGTAGGCGTCAGAAGCAGGCTGGGGAAACTCCGGTACTGGCAGGTGCCGAACGGTTTGGATGGCGCTGCCGTGCACGATATTGACTTCCCTTCCGGTGAGCAGGTCACCGTGGACGCCTGGATCGGTACTTATGGCTGGGAAGTCACCGTGTTCCAGCGGCGCACGCCTGGCCGGAAGCTGGCGGCGGGTGAGCTTGCAACATGGTTAGTGGCGCATGGGGCGCCCTTCCTGGTTGAGGTGGGAGCGACGGCGCTAAAGGGGAGCCGGCCCGTCACGGCGCGGTTCGAGCGCTATGCGCCTATTGAGGATGTCGCGCGCCATGTAGCGGCCGTGGTCAAGGCAATAGCAGAGGCAGAGGCCGCTCCAGGTGAACAGCAGCCGCCAGCCGCCCTCCCTAGTCCCAGTAGTTGACGGCAACGACTCTGCCCCTGGCGAGATCGCTTCCGTTGCCGTTCTGACCTAGTTAGGCTGGTCTGAGTCCTCAGTAAAGATGATGTGGACGCTGGAGCGCTCGAGTGGTGACCTCTCCCCCAGTGAACAGAGCGAAGTCGACAACTCAGGCTGGTTGCCACCTTCGCTCTTAGTTTCATGATCCTATTGCGTCGCCGTGTACGTCACGCGTGGCTGGTCTTAATCGCTCCACACTGTTAGTTGCACGTCGTCGATGCGGAACACGCTAGGGTCTGCGGCGTCGTTACTGCCACCGATGTATACGCATAGCGTTCTCCCGGCGTAGGGGGTGATGTTGAACTCCTCGGTTTCTAGGCGGTAGTCGCCTGTTATCGCTTGTCTGTGAGTGGGGTTGTAGTTTTGGCCGGGTAGGCCGACTCCGACGGAGCCACATGGCAATGCAGACACCATCACCAGGAAGAAGTCGTCAAGTGTCGGGTCTGCATCGCGTGTGTTGTCCGTACTTGTGAGGTTGTATCGGTAACTGAAGCGCGCTCGCGTGGCGCCTTCAGGTACTTGTACGGTTTGGTGGATGGAGCCTGCTACGTTGTTTGCCGCCCAGCCGCCACTGTTTACGCCAAGCGCGGCGTATCCCGGATAGGAGTTGTGTCCGTCTTCGGTGCCGCCGTTCCAGATCCAGGCTGTGCCGGAGATCGTCCAGTTGTTGGGTCCATTGAAGGTCGAGTTACGAACGAGGGGCGTTTCGGGCAGTGTCGGCGTCGTCGCGTCGATGTCCAGCCGCACGTTGACGCTTGTGGGCGTGCCTCCGGACGTGTTGTTTCGAAATTCTACGTTTGTGGAGTGCCTACCTGAGGAAAGGGTGCGGGCATTTCCGCTCCCGCTTTGATCCAACATTAGAGTGACCGTGGTGCTTGCTCCGGGTTGCAACGTGCCACTGGTGCTTCCGCTGAACTCGAGCCAGGCTACGTTTTCGGTAGCTTGCCAAACGATGGCGGTGCCGCCTGAGTTGCGTAACGTGAAAGTGCGGCTCGTGCTGGTGAATGGCCCGCCCTCTTCACCTGAGATGCTCCATCGGCTTGTAGGCGTGACGGTGAGCGCGCCAGCCGTGTAGCATTCTCGGCTGATTGCAAGGTTGGTTCTGTGGTGCGTGGTTCCGATTCTGAGTGTCGTCGCGTTGGACGCTCCGAAATCGCAGGCTGTTACGCCGATTATGAGGTCACGTGATTGCCCG
>CALCHY010000233.1 GCA_937907415.1 uncultured Trueperaceae bacterium | reverse complement strand
ACGCCCTCGCCACCCGCCTGCCGGAACTGGTCGGCGGCTCTGCCGACCTCGCTGGCTCGAACTTCACGGACATCGCGGGCGAGAAGGCCATGCGCCCAGGCGACTACTCAGGCCGCATCATCCACTTCGGCATCCGCGAGCACAGCATGGCCGCCATCGGTAACGGCCTCTGCCTCCACGGCGGCGTACGCCCGTTCGTGGCCACCTTCCTGATCTTCTCCGACTACCTGAGGCCAGCGCTGCGCCTATCCGCCCTCATGGGTCAGGGCGTGGTGTTCGACTTCACGCACGACAGCATCGGCCTCGGCGGTGACGGGCCGACCCACCAGCCCATCGGTGAACTGATGGCCATGCGCCTCATGCCTGGACTCGACGTCATTCGGCCAGCAGACGGCAACGAGACGGTCCAGGCCTGGGCGCACGCCTTGTCTTCGCGCACCCACCCGACCGCGTTGGCGTTGACGCGCCAGAACGTCCCCAACCTGAACGTGCCTGCTGGCGCGGTGGCGCGCGGCGCTTACGTGCTAGCCGAAGCTGGCGTGACTGGCGGGCTCGCCGAGGGCGGCGCGGGCGCCACTACGGAACAACCGGACGGCACCGTCCACCCCGACCTCATCCTCATCGGCACCGGGTCCGAGGTGCAGCTCTGCCTCGCCGCCCGCGACGTCCTCGAAGCCGAAGGGGTCCGCACGCGCGTGGTTAGCATGCCGAGCTTCGAACTGTTCGACCGCCAGCCAGCCGAGTACCGCGCGGCAGTCCTGCCAAGCAGCACGCGGGCGCGCGTGACGGTCGAGGCTGGCGCCACGCTGGGTTGGGAGCGCTACGCTGGCGATCTCGGCGAGATCGTCGGTGTTGACCGCTTCGGGGCGTCTGCACCCGGTGACGTCGTCATGCGCGAGTACGGTTTCACCGCAGAGAACGTGGTGGCGGCCGCACGGCGCACGCTTGCGCGTAGCCGCGGCTGAGGGTCGTTGGGCGCAAGTCGAGCGCGGCTAGGCTTTCGCCCACTTGAGCTTCGCTCTTGCCTGATCCTTGACGCAACTTTCACGTGCAAGCCCTACACTGTGGACGTGGCTCGCTGCGCCGTAGCAGTATTGCGCCTTGCAGTTGCACGCCCGTCGCTCGGCACCGTCGTTCTAGCTGCGAACGCTGCCACAGAACACACGCCTTTACTGGCCCGACCCATTAGCCTTGTGCTCTGCACACTACTCTTTGGAGGTCTGATGAACCGCACGACCAACTCGATACGCAATCGCCCCGCCGGGCCGTTCGGCCGACTAGCGCTCGCGCTAGTGGCTGCTGCCTTACTCTCCCTCGCCGCGGCTCAATCACTCGCCGCCCTGCTCCCGTCAGAAACGCTCCTGGCGGTCGGCGTCCAAGACCTCAACAAGCACGCGGCCAAGATCCAACCGTTCATCGACGAGTGGCAGCGCCTCGACCTGACCAACCTCCTCGAGCAGTCGAGCGGCGAGGACGTCGACGCCGCCATGCCAGCGGAACTCCAGGGCCTCACCATCTTCGACGTCCTCGGCGACGAGCTGTGGGTAAGCGCTTCCGCGTCGAGCTACAGCCCCCTCCCAGCCATGACCATCGTCGCGCGCGTGTCGGACAAGGCCGTTGCCGTCATGGAAAGCGCCATCGCTAGCGAGGAGCCAGACGCTGACGTGCAGACCCTCAGCGAGGGCCGCATCGAGTTCAAGGTCTACACGAACCCAGACGACGAAACGCCTCTCGCGTTCGCGCAGGACGGCAACTTCGTCGCCATCTCCACCAACCCTGACGCCCTCCGCGGCGTGCTGCGCCGCTACCAGGGCGCTGCCGAACCGAACTTCACGGACTCGAAGGCATACGCCGCCACGCTGGCCAACATCTCGCCGGCCGTCGTCTCCTTCTTGATCGACCTGCCAGGCGTCGTCGACGTGGCCAAGCCTTTCGGCCAGGGCATGGGCTTCGATCAGAGCATCGAGCGCGTCTCCAAGCTCTTCAAGACCGTCGGCGTCGTCTCTAGCGTGGTGCGGCTCACGTCCTCCGGCATCGAGACCCTGTCACTTCAGGCGCTAGGCGACCGCTCGCTCGACCCAGCCCTTTACGACCTTCTCACCAGCACGGCTGGCTACCCGACGACGGTCCTCGGCTTCGCGCCAGATGGCGCCCTCGGCGTGCAAGCGAACAACCTGAACCTGCCAGGCTGGTGGGCTTACCTAGACAAGCTCGTAGCCGAACTGCCAGAACTCGGTATCGGCGGACTAGATTCCTTCGTCACCGACAACCTCGGCATCGACCTCAGCCAGATGCTCTTCAGTTGGATGGGCGCAGGCGCTGGCGCCATCACCATCAGCGCCCCAGCGGCCGCCGAACCTGGCGCCATGACTGGCGACCTCCTCGGCGACTCCGTCTACCTCCTCGCCGTCAAGGACGAGGCAGCTGCCCAGGCCGGGCTCTCTCAGTTCCTCACGATGGCGACCATGATGGCGTCCTCGTTCGTCGATGCCGAGGGTGTGGCAGGGCTCGTACAGCCAACCACGCGCTCCTCGTTCGGGGTCGACGTCACCTCGTACTCGCTCGACGAGACCATGACCATCGAGACGGCGTTCGCAGGCGGCTACCTACTCATCGCCACCACCCCAAGCGGCATGGACGCCGCCCTGGCCGCCAACTCCACCAGGCGCTCCGGCCTCGTCGGCGCCCTCGCACCACTGCAGCAGGGTGTTCCGGCGGGAGCGGCGAGCATGTCGCTGTCCAACGACCAGGCCAGCCTGCGCACCCTCGCGGACACCGTCCTCTCCCAGTTCGGCCTGGTGGCAGGAATGGCAGGTAGCGAGGACCTGGACTTCGCCGCCGTTGACGAGGCAGGCCAGGCGCTCACTGAGTACGTCAATTTCGTCGCAGACAAGTTCGGCGGCTCGTACTCCTACCAGGTCGTAGACGGCGGCGCGTTGCGCGGCTACGCCCTCTCGCAGGTCGCCTGGTAAGGTTCTAACTCCTCAAGCGTCCCCGGGTGGCGCACCGACTGGAGAGCGAGCGACCAGCTCGTCCCAGAGGTGCGCCACCTGCGTTTCTAGGTTCACCTCGGCTCCCCCGTTGTCGATGACGAAGTCGGCCAACGCCACCTTGTCGTCGAGCGGCATCTGCGCCGCGTCGCGGGCGGCGGCGTCCTCGCGGCTCAAACCAGACCGCCGCGCCAAGCGGGCCGCGCGCACGTCGAACGGCGCATACACCACCACTACAACGTCGACGTCGGCATCCAAGCCCACCTCGTAAAGGAGGGGAACGTCGTGCACCACCACGGCAGGCGGCGGGCGCCTCGAGGCCGCGGCGGCCTCCAACTGCAAGCGGCGGCGCGCCACCCACGGGTGAACGATGCCGTTGAGCAGCTCCCGAGCCTCCGGATCGTTGAACACGCGCTCCGCCGTAGCTGCACGGTCAAGGACCCCAGCGACCACCAAGTCATGGCCGAGAGCCGCCGCGACCTCCTTCAATACTCCTGGGTCGGAAGTAGCTTGCCGCGCCAACGCGTCGGCATCGATGACGACGGCGCCGCGCTCGGCCAGCAGCCGCGCGACCGTCGACTTGCCTGAGCCGATGTTGCCGGTAAGGCCAACACTCAACGGCCGCGTCGCTCCGACTACAGTAGGGGGCGAGGAGGGCACAGTCTTGCGCGTACCGCGATCACTAGACACGAGCCAGTTTATGCCGTGGCCGGCAGGTGCCGTCCTAGTGGGCGGCGCGGTGCGCGACGCGCTGCTCGGCCGCGGCGCCACCGACCTCGATTGGCTGGTCGAGGACCCAGAACTCAGCGCCAAGCAGCACGCCGAAGCTCTGCACGGTTCGCCCTTCCTCATGGACCCCGTTCGCCGCCACTGGCGCGTCGTACTCGCAGGCGGCGTCACGCACGACTTCGTGCCGCTGCGCGCGGGCGCCAGCAACATAGAGGAGGACATGTGGCTCCGCGACCTCACCGTCAACGCCATTGCCCTCCCACAGGATGGCGCGGTGTTCGACCCAACGGGTGGCCTTGAGGACCTGCAGCGTCAACGCGTGCGCATGACATCCCGCGACAGCCTGCGCGCCGACGCCGTCCGTCCCCTGCGCGCCGTGCGCTTCGCGGCCACGCTAGCGTTCGAACTTGACGAGGAAACCAAGGAGGCGGTCGTCGCGCAGTTCGAAGCGCAGCGCACCGGCTCAGCGCCGCTACCCGCTTGGGAGCGCGTCAGCACCGAACTGCAAGCGCTGCTCGCCGCACGCAGCGCGGCGCGAGGCTTTACGTTGCTCAAGGCGCTCGGCGGTCTCGCGCTCTACCTCCCCGAACTCGAGCTGGGGCGCGGGGTCAAGCAGGGGGCGCTCCACCACCTCGACGTGCTCGACCACCAGCTAGAGTCCCTCAACCAGTTGCTCAACGGCTTCCCGGACGCCGGGCCGGCGCTGCGCTGGGCGACGCTGATGCACGACGTCGGTAAGCCAGCCAGCGTCGGCCGCACGCCGCTCGGCAGCCCAACGTTCTACGGTCACGACAAGACGGGCGCCGAGATGACGCGTGAGGCCCTCAGGCGCCTACGTCTGCCGAACGAGGTCGTTGACCACGCCAGCGCACTCGTGCGGTACCACATGCTGCCGTTGCCCCGCGAGGAGCGCGCCGTTAGGCGCTTCGTGCACCGCCGCAAGGCGCTGTTACCTGACCTACTCAAACTGATGCTTGCCGACCGCGAGGCGGCGAGAGGCCGCGCTGCGAGCGTTGCAGGGCGGCAGGCTTACCGCATCTCCGTCTCTGGCGTGTTGGCCGAGATGGAGGAGCAACCGCCGGTCGTGCCGCTACTGAACGGCGACGACGTCATGCAGCTCCTCGACCTAGATCCGGGACCGAACATCGGCGAGGCGCTGGCGGTGGTGGCAGAGGCCCAGGCCGTTGGCGACGTCAAGAACCGTGAGGAAGCAGCCGCGTTACTGCACCGTTACGCCGCCGCGCAGGGCTGGCAACTCGCCCAGCGCTCTTGACTTCGGTTTCAGACTTTCGTTGCGCGCCGTTGAGACTTAGCTGGGGTGGCCAACTGCTTCATGAGGTTAGCCATCTCGACTGCGGTCGCGGCGGCCTCGGCGCCCTTGTTGCCCGCCTTGCCGCCGGCCCGGTCAAGGGCCTGTTCCATGGTGTCGGTCGTGACGACGCCGAAGATGACGGGTACGCCCGAGCTTTCACTGGCGTGCGCCACGCCGCTAGCCACCATGTTGCAGACGTGATCGTAGTGGCTCGTCTCGCCTCGTACGACGGCGCCGAGCGCGATGACGGCGTCGAAGTTACCCGAGGCGGCCAACTTGGCGGCGACCAGCGGGATCTCGACGGCCCCAGGCACCCAGGCGACGGCGGTGCCCTGCTCGGTGGCGCCGTGGCGCCGCAGCGCGTCCAGCGCGCCGTTAAGCAGGCGGCTGGTGACCAGTTCGTTGAAGCGGCTGACGACCACGCCTATGCGTAGGCCGCTGGCCGCGAGTGTGCCTTCGTAAAGGATCATGTCTACCAGCTTAGCCGTGAAGGGCGAATCATTGCAGTACTACGTCTAGCACGATGTCATCGACCGCAGGCACGACGGCGTAGGTGGCCTGCTCGTCTGGGAAGCGCACGGTGAACACGTTCCAGCCGGGGTTGAGCTTCAGTTCGCTGCCGCCGCCCGTGATGGTGGCCGCCTTGTCGACGTACAGCAGCGTGAAGAAGCCGACCGGCGCCTCCAGGCTAGCTATGCCGATGTAGAAGCGGTCGACCACGCGGTCGAAGAGCCCGTTGCCGTTCTGGTCCACGTACATGTTGAAACGGGCGACTGCGACGTTGACGTCTTCTGGGCCAACGCGGTACTCGTTCTGCAGGCCAGGAAGGATGACGCTGCCTGAGCGGAACGGCCTGAGTTGGTCGGCTGGTATGGGGCCGGGTGTAACGCGGAAGGTGCCACCGACAGGCGCAACTGACGCTACCTCGAGGCCCCAGACGTTGTCGTTGTCGACCACGTGGATGGCCACGCGGGTACCTTCCGCCAGCGGACCCTCGCTCTGCACGATGCCGCTCATTACCGCTCCCGACTGCGCCGAGGCCACCATGACCAGGGCAAGCAGGGCGGTGAGAACTAGTCGCTTCATTGCACACTCCAAGTGAGAACAAGAGTAGCACGGCACTTCTGCGCGGCCCGGAGCCTTCCGGCGACTGTTCGCCAGCGGCCCTTAGTTTCCGGTCCGGCTAGTCCGGCTGTGCGCGCGTGCGGCTCTTCGCCGCTCCGCGCCGTGAGTGACGCCCCCACGCCAGCCGTGGCAGTGGCCATCACGTCGAAACAGGTCATATCACATCTTCGGCGACGGCCGGTGCGCGCTGGGTGAGCGCCGAGGGACAGTAGTTCACCTGACCCTCACACCCGACCAAGCGCGGCGCCTAATGCCCGCCGTAACCGTCCGGGTGCGCGCGCTGCCACTCCCACGCCGTGCCAACGAGCACGTCGAGGTCGTCGAAGGCGGGCGTCCACCCGAGTTCGGTGCGGGCCTTCGCGCTGTCCGCCACGAGGACGGGCGGGTCGCCTGCGCGACGGTCCACCGCGACTTCATCGATGGCCTCCCCCGTTACGCGCCTGCACGCCTCGATGACCTCGCGCACGGAATAGCCCGTGCCGCTGCCGAGGTTGTAGCTCCGCGCTTCGCCAGGCTTCAGCGCCTCTAGCGCGAGGAGGTGAGCGTTCGCCAAGTCGCTGACGTGAACGTAATCGCGGATGGCCGTGCCGTCTGGCGTCGGGTAGTCGGTGCCGAACACCTGGATGGAGGGGCGCTTGCCAGCAGCTACCTGCAACACGAGGGGGATGAGGTGCGTTTCGGGTCGGTGGTCCTCGCCCAAGGTCGCCGTTGCGCCCGCGGCGTTGAAGTAGCGCAGGGAGGCCGACGCGAGGCCGGTCGTGCTGGCCAGCCAGCCGAGCGCCCGCTCGATCATGAGTTTCGACTCGCCGTAGACGCTCTCCGGGCGCAGTGCGGCCGTCTCGGGGATGGGCACGGCGTCCGGGGTGCCGTAGACGGCGGCCGTCGAAGAGAGCACGAAGCGCCCGACGCCGCGCCGCACGGCCGTGTCAAGCAGCGCGAAGGTGGCGGCCGTGTTGGCGAGGAAGTACTTCGTCGGTTTGGCCATGCTCTCGCCGACCAACGAGGCGGCAGCGAAGTGGATGATGGCCTCGACGCCGTGCTGTGCTATGGCGTAACCAACCATGTCCTCGTCGGCCACGCTGCCGTGCACGAACGGCACGCCGTCCGGCACGGAGTCGCGGTGACCGGTCGAGAGTTCGTCGAGGACCACCACCTGATGGCCCTTCGCTAGGAGCGTCGCGACCGTTACCGAACCGATGTAGCCGGCGCCGCCGGTGACAAGGACATTCATGGCGCAGAGTCTAACTTCTCGCCCACCACGCCCCCGCGTGCGCGATACTGAGGAACCGAAGGCTGGAGGGCATAACCCATGAGCACCCAGGCAGGGGCGGCGCGCCCCACGACACTAGTCAACGACGCAGGCCTCATCTGGTTCGACGGTGAGTTGGTGCCAGAAGAGCAAGCCAAAGTGAGCGTCCTCACCCACGCGTTGCATTACGGCACGAGCGTGTTCGAGGGCCTGCGGGCCTACGAAACGCCGCGCGGTGCGGCCGTTTTCCGCTTGCGCGAGCATGCGCGGCGGCTGCTGGACTCGGCCAAGATCCTAGGGATGCAGCCGAACCTCACCGTCGAGATGGTGGAGGCGGCCGTCGTCGACACACTGCGCGCCAACGGTAGGAAGCACGCCTACATCAGGCCGCTGATCTGGTACGGCGCCGAGACGCTCGGGGTCAACCCGCAACGCAACAGCCTGCACTTCATGGTCGCTACTCTGCCGTGGGGCAGCTACCTCGGCGAGGAAGTCATCCGCAAAGGCGCGCGCCTCATGACGAGCTCGTGGCGGCGCTCCGCTGGCGACATCCTCCCAACCAAGGCCAAGGCCGGCGGCAACTACGTGAACTCCGTGATGGCCAACCTCGAGGCCAAGGCCAACGGTTTCGACGAGGCGCTGCTGCTAGACAAGCAGGGTTTCGTGGCAGAGGGCTCGGGTGAGAACGTGTTCCTCGTGAACGGCGGCGTCCTGCAGCCGATAGCTCACTCCGTGAACCTGCGCGGCATCACGCGCGACAGCGTCGTGCACATCGCCGAGGCACTCGGTAAGCGCGTTGAGCCCATCATGGCGACCCGCGACGAGCTGTACACGGCAGACGAGGTCTTCTTGGTTGGCACGGCCGCCGAGTTGACTCCGGTTGCAAGCCTCGACCGCAGGCAGATCGGCAGCGGCGAGGCGGGGCCGGTGTCCCTCGAACTGCGGGCGCAATACCTGGAGGTAGTGCACGGCAGGGTGGCTCAGTTCGACCACTGGTTGACTTACGTCGACGGTTGAGCGGCTGAAGACCCCGTGACCCCGCTTGCGCTTGCGCTGGTCGGCGGATCGGCGGTGCTGCACGCCACCTGGAACCTGCTCGCGAAACGCGCGCGCGGTGGCGCGGAGTTCGTGTGGCTGTTCGCGTGCCTCACGGTGCTCGTCTACGCGCCGCTCGTCGTCGGTTACGTGTTGGTGGTGCGGCCGACGTTCACGTGGCAGCACGCGGCGCTTGCTGCGGGCTCGAGCGTGCTGCACGTCGGCTACTTCATCTGCTTGCAGCGCGGCTACCGCGTGGCTGACTTGTCGCTCGTGTACCCGACGGCGCGCGGCAGCGGCCCAGCCATCGCCACCCTGTTGGCCATCCTGCTCTTGGGTGAGCGGCCGGGGGTGCAGGCGCTGGCTGGCACGGCGCTGGTCGTGGCGAGCGTGTTCGTGTTGGCTGGAGGTAAAGGCGGCGGACCTGGCGCGCGCAGCGGGCTGCGCTACGGGCTCTTGACCGGCCTCTTCATCGGTTGCTACACGGTGTTCGACGGTTACGCCGTTGGTCACGCCGGCGCGGAGCCGCTGCTTTACACCTATGCAGGCGAGTTGGGGCGCACCCTGCTCTTACTGCCGTTGGTAGCGCGGCGACTGCCGCAACTGCAGGTGGCGTGGCGAGCTCACCGGCGCGAAGCTTTCGGTATCGCGCTTCTCAGCCCACTCGCCTACCTGATGGTGCTGACTGCCATGCAGTTCACGCCTGTCAGCCTGGTGGCGCCGACGCGCGAGATCAGCATCCTGCTCGGCACCCTGCTCGGTGCGCGGCTGCTAGCTGAAGGCGACACTCGGCGGCGCCTGACCGGCGCCGCCGGGATGGTCGTTGGTGTCACGCTGCTCGCGCTCGCGTGACGCGAGCCGACTCAGCGCTCAGTGCGGCGCTTGCGCCAGATGCGCGAGTGCGCCTTGACGGAGCTTGGCTGGTTGGCCCAGTGGTGCTTGACGCGCGGAGCTGGTTCGCCGTCGTGGTAGCCGGCGCGGCGCAGGTCGGCGGCGCTGCGGTTCGCGCCCGTGCGGTTGAAGGTGTTGAAACCGGAGGTCGTGTACATGCTGTATCTCCTTTGTAGGGGCGAGTGGCGGCACCAGGCCGCCTGGTTAGTTGAGGCGCACTGTGCAGTGAGCCTGGCGAATGCGCACCCGCTTGCGCGGATCCGTGACCGAATTAGGTTGTCTGGTGGGCCGCGGGGTATTCCGCGCGGTTGCTTACCCGGGCGCTTGTTGAGGTGGGCGTGCGGGGCGTAGCCAGTCGGGTGTCGGGGCCATGCGGCTCCCGAGTCGGATAGCTATGCTACCAGATCGGGGGAGGGTAAGTCCAGCCGCCGCACACGCAAGTTCTCGGCTAAGGTAGGGCAAGGCCGGAGGAGGCTACGGTGCCACAGGGCCAGCAACGCGAGGTAGTGATCGTCAGCGCCGTTCGCACGCCGATCGGGCGCCTTGGCGGCGCCCTTGCCAGCGTGCGCCCAGATGACTTGGCGGCGGTGGTGCTGCGGGCCACGATCGAGCGCGCAGGCATCGACGCGGATGAGGTCGAGGAGGTTTACCTCGGCTGCGCCAACCAAGCGGGTGAGGACAACCGCAACGTGGCGCGCATGGCCACCCTCCTGGCGGGTATGCCAGAGGCCACGCCCGCCGTTACCGTCAACCGCCTGTGCGCCAGCGGCCTTACCGCCGTGAACTTGGCTGCGCGCTCCATCCTCGCGGGCGAGGGTGACGTCTACGTAGCCGGCGGCGTCGAGAGCATGACCCGCGCGCCGTACGCCTTGGCCAAGAACTCGCGGCCGTTCGGTCCGCCAGGCAACCAGACCGCGTACGACACCACCCTAGGTTGGCGCTTCCCTAACCCGCGTCTGGCTGAGCTGTACCCGCTCGAGGCCATGGGCGAGACAGCCGAGAACGTCTACGAGCTGAGCTGTGCCGGCGGCGTAACCGGCGGGCCGATAACGCGCGCGCAGCAGGACGCCTTCGCGCTGCGGAGCCATGCTCGTGCCGTGGAGGCCATGAACGCCGGGCGCTTCGCTAACGAGATCGTGCCAGTGGCGGTCGGCGTCGGCCGCGACCAGACGGCGCTAGTTGAGCGCGACGAGCACCCGCGCTACCGCGTCGTCGGCAACCGGCTCGAGCTCGCCACCGACCTAGCGTCCCTCGCCCGCCTCGAACCCGCCTTCCGAGCTGGCGGCAGCGTAACGGCAGGTAACGCATCCGGACTCAACGACGGCGCCGCCGCCCTGGTGCTCATGAGCGCCGAGCGGGCACGCGAGCGCGGCGTGACGCCGCTGGCGCGCTGGCTGGCTTCCGGCGCCAGCGGCGTTAGTCCGCGCCTCATGGGGCTAGGCCCGGTTACGGCGACGCGCAAGGCGCTGCAGCGCGCAGGCCTAGGCGTGCAGGACCTCGACCTCATCGAGTTGAACGAGGCGTTCGCCGTTCAAGCCTTGGCCGTCATGCACGAACTGCAGCTTGGCGAGGAGTTGGTGAACGTGAATGGCGGGGCCATAGCCCTCGGTCACCCGCTCGGCTGCTCGGGGGCGAGGATCCTCACCACCCTCCTTCATGAACTCAAGCGTCGGGGTGCCGCGGCGGGGCGCTACGGGCTCGCTACCCTCTGTGTTGGGGTCGGCCAGGGCGAGGCAACGGTGATCGAGGCGCTGCATTAGCGGAAGCTGAGGAGCGCTTCGCTGCCCACGGCCGACAAGAGTACTTCACACCATGCGGCCCGCCAGAACCCTAGCCTTGCTGGATGGCGCCACGCTATCTCCTCAGGTCTGCCCTGCTGTTCTTCTGCCTCGTCGGCCTATCTGCATGCGGGTTCGCGCCGGGCGGCCAGGCGCACGGCTGTTCTGGCAGCGCATGTTGCCGCCACGATCACGCGCGTCCAGCCGCGCTCGGCGCCCTTGGCGCCACGCTTCCCACCACCCTGCACCCGACTCCGAGCGCAGCGGTCCCCACCCCAACGAGGCGCTGGTCGGACGCCGCGGGCTGGCCAGGCGGCGAGGTCCCCGCCGCGAACGCCGTGGTGACGATCCTTGATGGCGAGGTCGTGCTCCTCGACGTCTCGCCGCCGCCTCTTGGTGGGCTGACGATCGCGGGTGGGCTCGTGTTCGACCGCAGCGATCTCGAGCTGACCGCAGACCACATCCTGGTAACTGGTGGGCTCTACATCGGCTCGGAGCAGGAACCGTTCGCGGAGCGCGCGGTCATCACCCTCACGGGCGACAAGGCGCCTGACGACGGCTGCCTCGGCGGCAACTACCTCGCGCTACTGGACGGCACGCTCGAGCTGTACGGCGACCCTAGGGGGTCGAGTTGGACGCGCCTGGCTGCCGACGCGGCGGCGGGAGACGATCACATCGTCGTAGACGACGTGACCGGCTGGCGCGTTGGCGACCTGCTCGCCCTCGCCTCGACCGACTATTACGCGGCCGACTACTCCACAAACACCGTTTACGACAAGCAAGTCGAGCAACGCGGTGTGACCGGCATCGAGGGCAACCGCCTCTACCTCGACGCTCCCCTCGCTTACGCGCATCACGGCACCGCGCAGACGTTCGCTGCCGGCAGTGGCAAGGCGAACACGGTGTTGCAGTCGCGCGCAGAAGTCGCGCGCCTCACGCGCAACGTAACGGTGCAAGGCAGCCGAGAAACTGCAGACCCGAGTAGCAGCAACTACCGGTTCGGCGGCCAGGTCATGGCCATGGGGCAAAGTCGCGTGAGGCTCGACTCGATCGAGTTGACGCGCATGGGCCAAGCGGGAATCTTGCTGCGCTACCCCGTCCACTGGCACCTGATGGGCAACGCTGGCGAGGGCAGCTTCGTGCGCAACTCCAGCCTGCATGGGCTGTACAACCGCTGCATCACGATCCACGGCACCAACGGCGTGCTGCTCGACGGCAACGCCGCCCACGACACGTTCGGGCACTGCTACTTCCTCGAGGACGGCGCGGAGACGGGCAACGTGCTGCGCGGCAACCTGGCGTTGCAGGTGCGTTCGCCTGCCGCCGCCGACGCGCTCTTGCCAACGGACAGCGGTCACATGGGCCCGGCCGCGTTCTGGATAACCAACCCAGCCAACTACCTGATCGGTAACGTCGCCGCCTCCTCACAAGGTTCGGGCTTCTGGTACTCGTTGCCTGAGCACCCGACGGGCCCGTCCTACGCCATGTTCGACGGGGCCAACATCTGGCCGCGCAGGACGCCCCTTGGCATGTTCGCGGACAACGTCGCGCACTCCAACAACGACGACGGCCTGCACGTCGACCGCGGGCCGCGCGCCGGCAGCTTGAGGGCCGAAACGGCGTCATACACCCCGCGCGTCAACCCGGCGGACCGCGACTCCGCGCCCGTGCAGGCGGAGTTCACCGGCTTCGTGGCGTACAAGCAGCGCAACGCCGGCGCTTGGTTCCGCGGTGACTCGACCGTCTTGCGCTCCGCGCTGCTCGTCGATAACGCCGTTGGCGTAACGTTCGCGTCCCGCTCGTCCGGTCTGGCAGACAGCGTGATCGTTGGTGAGAGCTCCAACCTCGGCACGCCGGAGAGCTGGGAGCCCGTCGGCGCTGACGGCCGCACGCTGCCCAAGCCGTGGGACCCGGATGTGGCCATCCGCGGTTTCGAGTTCTACGACGGCCCCGTGTTCGTGACCAACACGCACTTCGAGGCGTTCGCGCCTAACGGGTTGCGCCAAGCCGCTGGCATCAGCGTGCTCGATTACACGAGCTTCTCGCTGAGCCCGCTCTCCTACGCCTCCGGCCTCTCGTTCGGTAGCGCCACGAACCGCGTGTGGCTCGAGACGCGCGACATGGCCACGTACGACGCGGCCACGACCGACTCGGGCGAGGACGGCTACCGCAGCGCCGTGTTCTTAGACCAGGACGGCAGCGTGACGGGCACGGCCGGGCGTTACGTGACCGTCATGAACCCCGTGTTGGCAGCGGCTAGCTGCACTTACCGCGCCGCGTGGAACGCCAACGTGTGCGACGGCCGCTACGCGAGCCTGACGCTGTCTGACGATGGCGCTACGGGGCAGGGCTTCGCTCCCCTGAACCTGAGGCGCGGCAACGAGGCGACGACGCACGCCATGTACGGCAGCCCTAACGGCGGGCCAGCGGAACCTAACCGTCATTACCGCAGCATCATCCGCCTAGGCTCCGAGTACGCGTACGAGCACACGCGCGGCACTCCGGCGGAGTTCAGCATCGGCTTGGGTGAGGTGAAGGCCGGGGATCGGCTCGTGGTTAGCGTCCCTTACCGCGGGGTGGAGAGCCCTGCGATCTACCGCGACTGGTGGATCGACTCACGCAGCCTCCTACCGCCTTACGGCAGCGTGGCCTCGTTGCGCACAGGCACCGAGACCGGCTACTACCTGGACGCTGGCTCGGGCCGCCTCTACCTACTGTTGATGGTGCAGCCAGGTCGCGATTACGCGCGCGTGACGGTCTGCCAAACGCCAGGCTGCTGAAGCGCGTGGCTAGCGTTGGCTACTTGGCGCGTCTTGGTCGAGGAGACGTGCGCCTTCCTCGTCTGCCGCGACCTGCTGCAGGCGGCGCCTGAGGTGGCCGCGGC
>CALCHY010000232.1 GCA_937907415.1 uncultured Trueperaceae bacterium | reverse complement strand
AGGTAATGACTCGCGTCCGCACCAGTATGGAATGAGTCGTTGGCGCGACATGTTTTCACCTAGACAACTCTTGGTGCATGGCACTTTCGTTGAAGAGTTCCGACGCCTCCGGACGGAGATCATCGCCGATGCCGGTGATGCAGACAAAGCAACGGCAATTCTCGCGCTCTTAGGCACGATGCAGGGTAAGGCTGTCAACTGGAACTCGTACTTGTCTAGTTGGGACGTAGGTCGGCAGAAGTTGCGGTCTGTATTTGACCGTCACGATTTCGCATTCAAGTGGACCTATGCTGAATTCGAGGGCGCCCGCGAACTAACACCCTGGACTCTAGCTCAACTTGTAGATGCCTATATCGAAATTTCGGAACTGCTCAATCCCGCCGACAAGGGATCCAAGTTTTCTGCCAATATTAGATATCCGGTACCGGGCCATATAGTGGTTACTCAGGGCAATGCCGGCAAACTGGACTCGGTGGAAACAGCGTCGCAGACAGTAGTGTGTATTGACCCGCCGTATTACGACAATGTGATGTACGCCGAGTTAAGCGATTACTTCTACGTCTGGGAGAAGCGAACAATTGGCTTAATATGGCCGGATTTCTTTCAGGAAGACTTGACAGATAAGAAGAACGAAGCTGTGGCCAACCCTGCCCGGTTCCGATCAGCCGGTCGCCGCAGGAACGAGTTGGCAACCGCAGACTACGAAGCGAAGATGACAGCAATATTCTCTGAAGCTCATCGCGTCCTTCAGGATGATGGCGTCCTTACCGTCATGTTTACCCACAAGAAGGCCGAAGCATGGGACACGCTTGGCACGTCCTTAATGGATGCCGGATTCACGATTGAGACTTCCTGGCCGGTACCTACGGAGTCTGATGTCAGCCTTCATCAGGCAAAGAAGAATGCCGCCGCCAGCACCATTTTCCTAGTTTGCCGTAAGCGGGCGAACCATGATGAGACAATCGTGTTCTTTGAGGACATTGAGGGGGAAGTTCGCGCTGCAGCTCGAGAGGCGCTTGAGCGCTTTACTAGCTTCGGGATCGACGGTGTTGATCTATTGCTCAGCACCTATGGTCCAGCCCTGTCGGTTATCTCGTCCCATTGGCCTGTGTACTCCAGCGAGGCTGATTCTCTAACGGGCGACAATCGGATCTTACGGCCAGAAGAGGCATTAGATACAGCCCGGGAGGAGCTAGTGCGCCTACAACGCCAGAGGCTTGTTGGCCGTACTGCACAATTGGACGACCTGACGGACTTCACCCTCCTCGCATGGGAGATCTTCAAGGCTCGAGAATTTCCATTCGATGAAGCTCGACGCTTAGCACTAGCAGTCGGTGGGATGGATGTTGACGAGTTGGAGCGAGCAAGGATTCTAACGAAGAAGTCTGGCACCGTAGTTCTGCTGGAGCCGAGCCAGCGCGTGAGGCGGCGAAGTGACACTGGGACAGCCCTACCAGGTGTGCAAGTGGACGCGACTGCATTCGAGCACCTCATCGATGCTGTCCACACAGCAATGCACCTCACCAGCCAGGATGGTCCGGCCGCAGCCAAGCAGTGGCTAGACCACATAGGCTTGGCCAAAGAGGCACGCTTCCTTGCGGCCGTTCAAGGCCTGTTAAACGCCATCCCTCGCACCAGGAAGAAGGAAGCATGGCTCGTTCCGGAAGCGGGCTGGCTTGACGAGTTAGCCGTGTTCCTTGAAGGTGTAGATGTTCCCGTGACAGAGCAGCGCGACGAGGAAGAGCAATCCGGCCTGTGGGATGACGACGAGGACGGCGAAGAGTAAGACGTGAAGGGCTTCCGGTCGCCAAGATTCTCGTTTCAGACAACGTACGGTGCTGAGGACGATCGGCTGAGCGGATTCTTCGTACCCGCCCTGGCTCGCGCCGTACGCTACGATCGGGCAACCGGCTACTTCACTTCTAGCGCTCTCGCGAGTGTGGCGCGCGGTTTGGCCGAGTTCCTAGGGAACGATGGCCACATGCGCCTAATGGCCGGGGCGGACTTGATTGATGAGGATGTAACTGCCCTTGAGCAGGGTGTTCCCCTCGATGAGGTTCTAGTGCAGCGGCTCTTAGCGGATCCTCTTGAGGGCGCGGACATCATCCAGCAGCGGCGTCTAGAGGTGCTCGCTTGGATGGTGAAGGAGGGCCGACTCGACATCCGCATCGGCGTACCCGTTGACGAACGGGGGCGGCCCTTGCCTAGGCACGCCTCTCAACGCTATTTCCACAAGAAGACGGGCATCCTAACAGATGAAGAGGGGAATCGTTTAGCGTTCGTAGGTTCGAACAACGAAAGCTATAGCGGCCTAGAGGAGGATGGAAACCTCGAGGAGTTTAGTGTCTATCCTTCCTGGCGCACGGAGGTGTGGCGGGATTATGGACAACCAACTGCGGTCCGGTTCGAGGAGCAATGGAATGACCGCCTGAGCAAGTGGCGCATCATCCCACTGCCGGACGCGATCAAAGACTCCCTGATCTCTCGCGTCAAGCACCTTAAAGCCCTTCCAGTCAAGCGAGATCCGGCGCTAGATGAGGCTCACCCGAGTAAGCCTGAAGATGAATGGGCACGCGGGGAGGCCACCTCGGAGATTCTTCCGCCTAACGATCAACTTGTCGAACGTCTCCGGTTAATCGCAGAAGCTCCCAGGAAGGCTGGGGGGACCGGCGTCGGGCTAGTGACCGCTCCGGTCAAGCCGTGGCCACATCAACGCCGCATCGCTTATCGCATTACGAGCACTTTCCCCCGGAGTTACCTCTTGGCGGACGAGGTCGGGATGGGAAAGACGATCGAGGCAGGACTAGTGTTCCGTGAGCTGCTGCTCTCCGGCAAAGCCGAACGCATCCTTGCTCTCGTTCCCGCCAGCGTCATCAAGCAGTGGCAGGAGGAACTGGACGAGAAGTTCATGCTGCGAGTCCCTAGGCTGGAATCTGGAAAGTACTTTTTTCGGAGCGGTGGCGAGGACGAGCCAGCGGGGCCCGCGCAGGCGGGGAACCCATGGAACGCATTTCCAGTCCTACTGGCAAGTTCGCACCTCGCCCGGCGCAAATCCCGGCGACAGCAGATTATCGAGGCCGGTCCGTGGGACGTGGTCTTCGTCGACGAAGCGCATCACGCGCGCCGCAGGGGTAGCGAGGAGGACGACCCACCTAACTCCCTACTTGCCCTACTTCAGACCATGAAGCAGGCCAGTAGCTGGAGAGCGCTGTACCTGGCTAGCGCTACACC
Source organism: uncultured Trueperaceae bacterium (assembly GCA_937907415.1). The sequence continues at coordinate 4,294 of CALCHY010000232.1, read as the reverse complement.
CATGCAAATGCACGCTCACGAAGCATGGGACCTCCTTGAACTGCTCGGCCTTACCGAACGGTGGGGTAGTAGCGCAACAGCTTTCGCCACCTACTTCGCGCAGCTCCGAGAGGAGCCCGGCCAACGCGATTGGCATTTTCTTCAGTCCATGCTGTCTGATCATCTGTCAAGCGAAGAGAACGAACCGCCTGCAGCAGTCGTACAGCGAGTCGAGAGTCTCGTCTCACGCCAGATACGCGCAAAGCGGGTACTTCAGTTCCACGAACGGGGTCTCAACCCAGGCGTGGCGAAGGAACTTCCGCCGGAGGACCTAGCTGCTTTCGATCTCTGGTTACGCGAGAACACGCCCATGCGTCGGCGCGTCTTCCGCACCACCCGAACCACTCTTCACCAGTACAAACGCGACGGCCTTCTTGACGCCGACACCGTAATCCCCGATCGCCAAGTTTTGGACCGCTTCATCCCAATGGCACCCGAAGAGTCTCGCCTGTACCGCCGAATAGAGAATTACATCGGTCGCTACTACAACCGGTACAAGAGCGGCACGCAAGCGCAGCGCGCGCTGGGCTTCATCATGACCATCTATAGGCGCCGCCTCACATCGTCGTTTCTCGCCATCGAACGCAGCCTGCGCAAACGGCGCACGGCCCTTACGGACGACAGCGCATCGCTTGAAGCGCTGCTCGACGCCGACGACATCAGCGCCGTCGAGACCGGAAGCATGTTTGAGATTGAGGAACTTGAGGCGGCTCGCATCGACCTTGCAAGGGAGTTCAGTGAACTTGACGAGTTCCTTGCCGAGCTTGAGAAGCGTCCCCCCGACGAGAGCAAGATGCAGGCCCTTCACGACGACTTACACGATGCTTTCATGCGAGGTCATCGGACGGCCATAGTCTTCACCCAGTACGGGGACACGATGGATTACATCGCCAATCAACTAACCGGCCAGTATGGCAGTGCAGTCGCGATTTGGTCTGGAGATGGCGGTGCTCGCTGGAACCAAGTGTCAAGAACTTGGGAGAAGGTCGCTAAGCCGACTCTGAAAGACCTCTTCCGCGAAGGCGAGGAAGTCAAGATCCTCGTCGGGACGGACAGCATGAGCGAAGGCCTGAACCTCCAAACTTGCGGCTTTCTCGTCAACTACGACATGCCTTGGAACTTCATGCGAGTCGAGCAACGCATCGGCCGCATCGATCGCATCGGCGGCCAACCCGTCGTCGAAGTCCGGAACTACTTCTACGAAGACACGGTGGAGCAACAGATCTACGAGGGGCTCATTGACGACGTGGACTGGTTCCAGAGCGTTGTCGGACCTGCACGGCCTGTTTTGGGACAGATCGAATCGATCATCGAGGCAGTCGCAATGATGGGCGACGACCAAGAGCGCCAGTCAGGAGTTCAGGAAGCAATTCAACGCATCCAAACCGGCATTGAAGCGGCGAAACAGCAACCTGTCGACATTGACGAAGCAGCGGCCACACCCGATGAGGAGGAGCCGGAACCAGCCGTCACACTAGAAGGCATTGAGTTGGAGCTGCTCGGTAACCCTCTGACGGCCCGACACTTCGGTGCAGTTGACGGGGAGGACAACACCTATCAGCTGGGTTTCGAGGGCATCCAGACGCTCGTAACCTTCAATCGAGCTGTTGCCGAGCAAGGGGCGCCCGATATTCAGCTCATGACCTATGGGAACAGGGTATTCGACCAGCTGCTGGCTAGCACCCTTGAATCGCCGCGGGCACCCACGCCGAACACGAAATCACTTATCGACCTTGAAATGAAGGCAGGACCCTGACTGTCAGGGTGCTGTAATGGCCGGATTCCAGCTGCACCGTCTCCAAATAGAACTCGGTGGGGGTCGCGTAGGTGCGCCCCAACATGAATCCGCCAGACTCCGTTTCGCTTCCCAGAAGGACTCGCACACGATCATGCCGGCTCACAGCGCTTCCACCAACCCCCTTACTATCCTCCTGCCATAGTCGGTCTTCAGGAGTCCACGCGGCGCCTTGCGTCCCAGCACTGAACGAGCTCCTCGAGGCTCTTGCCCTACTCAGCCGCCCGCTCGTCCACCTCGCGCGGCAACGCCACGACAAGTTGCTCGTCATCTTCACTGACCTGCACCGTAGTGTCGCCCTGCTTAACAGCCACGAGTAGATCGGCTCCCAACTCGTGCAGGTAACGCACGATGTCCTCAATTTTGTGATCACCGGCTCGCTCGAGGGCCGCTCGCGCGGGTTGCTGGAGGTCGAGGCGCTCCGCTAGTTCGCCCTGGGTCAATCCAGAAGCTTCCCGCAACTCCTGCATCTCGACAGCCAGCTCGAGGCGCAGGTGCGCAAGCTTGCCTTCCAACACGGACTGGTAGACATCATTCGAATCTGTCATGAGCAATCGCTTCCACTCTTCCGGCTCCCTAGCCTCTTATAGGACACCCTGACGTCGATGGAAACAACCCGCGGGAAAGGGTAAACGTACACGGTGACATCATCGCGGCCTACGCAGATCAAGAACGGGTCGCGTAGTTTGACGACTTCACCTTTGGCGCCTCGTGTGGTCACGTGCGCTAACGCCGGCTCAGGGTCAAACGGATCTGCCGAACGCGGCTTGCGGTCAAGTGTAGGCGCCTGCCAACAGCGCATCGACCAGGTCAACGACCGCGCCGCGGCCGAAGTCGGTCCGCAGCAGCCGCCATGGAACTTGCCCGCCCAGCGACGGATGCGGCTCACTGAACCAGCTCGCGGCGTAAAGCGGGCCGACCGCGGAAGCGACGTGCACATAAGTCCCGAGGATGGCGGAGGTGCGGTCCAGCATCTCGCCGTCTAAGTAATCGTTTCGCCTGACGCGGCTATCGCTGACCCCCAAGAGCGTGCTGGCCTCCGCGCGGCGGCAGCCTAGCAGTTCAGCCAAATGGTTCCTGAGGCGGCGCGCGCCAACCACGCAAGGCGCATCAGCCTTGCCCAGCACCCAATCCAACAGCGTGTCCGTCGCGACCCCGGTGAGCTCCTGGAAGATCCGATCCGCTACGCCGCGGCGAGGCAGGTGGCGGCTGGACGCCAGCACCTGCGTCACCGCCTCAACCGAGGCCGTCGTGGCTTGCGCCCCCTTGGCCCGCAGCATGGCGCCAGCCTCCCGGACGCTTGCCATTAGATCCTCGAACAGCTCCTCTTCCATGTCCTCAGCCTAAGGCCTTTCGCGACAAGTCGCGTGCAACGAAACTTGAACGGCAGCGGGTTTACGAGCCATAGATTATGCGACGGCTCTTGGAGCACTCGGGGTTCGCGGCAACACCGTTGGGACGTCACGTCGCACGGGTATATCGAAAACGACCGTTTTTGGAACGTTGCTCAGGACGGCCGAGTTCGCTCCGCCTCGCAGCGCGCCCTCATAGCCTGCTACCGCTAGTGTCTTGGGGCGTACATGATGACCAGCACCCCCGCCAGCGCCAGGCCGGCGCCGAGCAGGTCGAAACGGTCGGGCCGGACGTCGTCCACCAGCCAGCCCCAAGCCAGGGCCAGCGCGATGAAGACGCCGCCGTAGGCGGCGTACACGCGGCCGAAGTTGGCGGGCTGGAGCGTCGCGATCACGCCGTACAGCGCGAGCGCCACGCCCCCCGCCACCCCCAGCCAGGCGGGCCTGCCGTCGCGGAGCGAGATCCAGATCAGGTACCCGCCACCGATCTCGCACAGACCGGCGAGCACGAAGACGCTCAGGGAGCGGACGATCTCCACGCGCTCACCGTACCGCCATCGGGCGGGCGAGGCGTCCCTCCGCCCTCACGAGGGCAGGACGTCGCCGGCGAGGGAGTCCCGCACGTCCTCGTCCCCGCCCAGTTCGAGGGTGAGGGCGTCCGCGGCTTCGAACGCCACCCCGATACGCAGGAAGTGGCAGCAGCGCTGCTCGAGGGCGGCCAGCTCCACCAGGGTGCGCGAGCCCCGGCCGCCGCGGGAGGCGGAAGGCGACACCGGCCGCGGTCGCCTCCGGCGCGGGCGCGACGGCGCGCACCTGCCGCCACAGGTGCGCGTGCCGTTCGCGTTCCTGGGGCGTGAGGGCGCTCAGGATGAACGCCAGCGGCGGCCGTTCATCCGTGCTAGTTGGGCTCATGGCCACCTCCCGGTGCCGGCCGCAGGGTCGTGGCTCGCCACGCTCCCCGATAGAGCCGCTCCCGGGACCTGGCTGCAGGCCCGGCGGGCGGCCACCTCGAGCTGGCGCCGGGACCGAGGCCGGGTCGGCTCGGCAGCGTTGCGGCGGGCAACTCGCCGCTACCATGGGGCATGACGACGATCGGGCAGTTGGCGCG
>CALCHY010000231.1 GCA_937907415.1 uncultured Trueperaceae bacterium | reverse complement strand
CGTGCGGCGGTCCTCAGGGATGTATGCGACGCCTAGCCTGCGCGCCTCCCGCGGTGACATGCGCCCGAGATTCACGCCTCCAAGCAGCACTTGGCCGCGGTCCGGTCGCGCGAGGCCGGTCACCACCTGCGCGAGTTCGCTCTGGCCGTTGCCAGCGACCCCCGCCACGCCGAGCACTTCGCCAGGCCGCACTTCGAGGTTGACGCCGCGCAGCGCGGAACCGCGTGCAGCGCGCAGCCACACGTCCTCCACGCGCAGCAGCGGTTCGCCTACGGGCGCGATGCCGAGCCTTTGCGGGGTTGCCGTTCCGGCGCCGACCATGAGCCGCGCGAGTTCGGCAGCGTCCACCTCTCCCCTGACGCGCCGCCCCACGACTTTGCCGCCCCTCAGAACGGTGATGCGGTCGGCCGCGCGGCGCACCTCGTCGAGCTTGTGGCTGATGAGGAGGATGCCGCGCCCACCTTCGCGCATGCGGTCTATCACCTGGAAGAGGGCGTCAGATTCTTGCGGTGTTAGCACGCTAGTCGGTTCGTCGAGGATCAGGAGCCTGGCGCCTTGGAGGAGGGCCTTGAGGATCTCGACGCGCTGCTGCTCTCCCGGTGCGAGGTCACCAACTAACGCGTCCATGCGCACTTCGAGGCCGTAGCGCGCGGCGTACTCCGCCGCGCGTCCGCGTAGGTGACGCAGCGGGCGCCAGAACGGCGTGCCGCCAAGCCCTAATGCGAGGTTCTCGGCGACGCTGTGGCGTTTGGCGAGGTGGAAGTGCTGCGCCACGAGGCCGATGCCCAAGTCCATGGCGTGCTTCGGGTCGCGAACCGTGGTGGGGTTGCCATCCAGGTATATGGCGCCCTCATCGGGCTGCAGCAACCCGTAGAGCATGCTTATGAGAGTGGTCTTGCCGGCACCGTTCTCCCCCAACAGGGCGTGTACCTCGCCTGGGTTTAGGTCGAGGCTCACGGCTTCGTTCGCGGTAACGCCAGGGAAACGCTTGGTTAGGCCGCGAACGCTTAACAGGGGGACGGAACGGGCGCCCGGCTTGTCAACCGGCGACCGCACTCAGGTAAGCTATCACACCAGCGGACGACCCTCGCGAAACAACAAGAGGCGCCGTCCTGGACGGCGCCTCTCCCCATAACACTCCGGTCAGGTCAGTGGTGATTCCGCCCGTTGCGTTTCGCGCTCGTAGTAGGGGTTCGTGCCCGTCTCGTGATCGGTGGCGTCTTGCACGCCGACGATCTCTGGCACGTTCTCCTTGAGGATGCGGTCGATGCCCTGCTTGAGGGTGAGGTCGGCCGCTCCGCAGCCGTGGCAGCCACCCCCGAAGCGGATGATGGCGACGCCGTTCTCCACACCCTCAAGGGTTACGTTGCCGCCGTGGCCCGCAACGCCTGGGTTGATCTGGCGGTCGATCACTTCTTGTACGCGCTGAGCGAGGGGGTCGTCCCAGGTCGGGCTCGGGTAGTAGACGCGGAAGCCTGACTGCATGACTCCCTCGACGAAATCGACGGTGGCGCCCTCCAGGTTGCCCGCGCTGAGCGGGTCAAGGTAGACCTCGAACCCGTCTACGCTGATGACTTGGTCGTCTGGGCGTTTGTCTTCGCCCTTCACGAGCCAGAGGCGCTGTTCAGCCCGGTTACCTGCTATGCGCAGGGCCCCTACGCCTTGGCTGCGTTGCGCCTCGATGAAGTGGTGGACGCGCTCTTTGGCGATTTCGGTGAAGGTCAACATGAGGCCTCAAGCCTAACCCAATGAAACCGCCCCTAGCGGCATCCACTACACGTAACGTAGTGGCTGGGCAGCTAGGGGCGGCTGGGACGCTCTCAGTTAGAGGACTTGCATGACGTAGTGGTCGGTGGCGCGCTCGAGGCCCGCGAGGTCGGCGACGTACACCCCGCGGGTGCCGGAGAGGGCGCCGTCGTTGCGCAGCTCACCGAGGATGCGGGTGATGGTCACGCGGCTGGAGCCGGTGAGGTCGGCGAGGTCCTCGTGAGTGAGCGCGAGCGGCAGCTTGATGCCTCCCTGCTGATCGTCAGCCGGTAACCCGAACTGCTTCGCCAACCGCAGGAACGCGCGCGTAACGCGGGCACCTACAGGCATTTCGGCCTCGTCGAGCATCTCGCGACTGCGCCTCAACTGCCTTGCGAGGCTGCGCAGGACGTAATCGCGGAGGCCGCGGTCGTTCATGGCCTGCTGCGGGTCGATGGGCGTGAGGCATGCGTCATGCACCGCGACCACGGTTTCGGCGTGGTTACCGCCGTCTAGCGCGGAGAGACCCAAGACGTCACCTGGGCCGTAGAGATCCGCGATGCGGTCGCGCCCAAGACTAGTTGGCACTACCGCTTTGAGAACGCCCTGATTGACGACGTAGAGGCTGCTCGCCTCGCGGTCGGCTTCGTACAGCACCTGACCCGGTTCAAGAGTACGTGTTGGTAACGCTAAGCCCGAGGGAACGATCTCGGATGCCTGGCAGGCGCTCGGCGTATCGAGTTGTTCGAATGTGTCGAGCATGAGGTGTCCTTTCAAGTGCGCTAAGCCGCGGACCTGCCCATGGAGCCGCAGGGTGAGGCGCAGACGCGCAACTACAGAAACTATAGCAGGCGTTCGTGAGAAAGTCCATAGCGGCTGCGCGCGTGTCCGACGCGCTTAACCTTGTCCTGCACGTGGCGCGCGGCCAGCGACGACCTCGCGTTGACAAGCGTTGGCCGCTACCTTAACCTTTAAGGCAAGCATGAGTGAAGCCCCCTCCACCCGCCCCCTGCCGCCAGCTCAAGCTCGCGTATACCAGCGCCTGGTCGAGCATCAACGGCGCACCGGCGCCACGCCGGACCTCGCGGAACTCGCCCGTAACCTCGGCGTGCACTACGTCTCGTTGCGTCAACACTTGGAGGCCCTAGCCACCAAGGGCTACATCACGTTCGAGAGTCGCGGCCGCGGCCGGTCACCACTACTCGAACTACCAGCCGAGGCAACCGGCATCCCGGTACTTGGAGACATCCCCGCGGGTCCGCTCTCCATCGCCAGCGCCCACGCGGAGGCGTACCTGCCTGCCGTGGCGGCGGCAGGTCTGGCCGGTAGGTCGTTCGCCTTGCGCGTGCACGGCGATTCCATGGCCGACCTCATCCAGCACGCGGACGTCGTACTCCTCGCGCAACGGCAACCTCAGCGTAGTGGCGAGATCTGCGCAGTGCGCGTGGACGATGAGGAAGTGACCCTCAAGTACCTCGACCGCTTGGGCGGCGGGCAGTTCGCCCTGCGGCCGCACAACCCGGCTTACCCGACCGTAGAGGTGGCTGGCGATCGCCTTGCTGTCGATGGCGTCTATTGCGGCCTGCTGCGCGGCAGCGTGGCCGAGGCGCTACTGCAGAACGACTGACTCAAGCCTCCGGCGCCTCCTCCAGGTCAGTGCTGCCCAACGACTCCCGCGGCTATGAGCTCGTCGGCCTCGGCTTCGGTGAGCTCCAGGTCCCGCAACAGCACGGCGCGCGAGTCCGCGCCCAGCAGCGGCGGTACCGGCGCCGCGTTCGGGGCAGGCGCTAGGTCTATCGCTGCGCCGTCTGGCCCGCGCGCGTGCCACAGCGGGCTGGCGACCATCGGCAGTGCGCCGATGGTTGGGTGCTCGCCACTGATGACCATGCCACGCGCCACGACCTGCGGGTCGACGAGCGCCTCGGGCAGCGTCGCTACCGGCGTGGCGGGGACGTTCGCGGCGCGGCACGCCTCGAGAAACTCCCCTCGCTTACGGCCGGCAAGCTCCCCCGCGATGAGCGGCACGAGCGTGGCGCGGTTCCTCACCCGTGCGTCGTTGGTCGCGTAGTTGACGTTCGTCGCCCACTCAGGATGCCCAACCACGCCGCAGAACCGCGCGAACTGCCCATCGTTGCCGACGGCCACCACCACGGCCCCGTCCGCCGCCTCGAACGCCTGGTAGGGCACGATGCTCGGGTGCGCGCTGCCGAGCCGCGCTGGCGCCTCCCCCGTCAGGAGTGCAGCTTGCGCCTGGTTGACGAGTGAGGCGATGGCAACGTCGAGCAGTGCAACGTCGAGGTGCAAGCCAACGCCAGTTGACTCGCGGTGGTGCAGGGCGGCGAGTGCGCCAGTCGCGGCGTGCACGCCCGTCAAGACGTCGATCCACGCCACGCCAAGCTTCACGGGCGCCCCCTCCGGCGTGCCGGTCATGGCGAGGAGCCCGGACTGCGCCTGCATGGCCGCGTCGTAACCCGGCTCCTTGGCGCGCGGGCCGTCTTGACCGAAGCCGGTGATCGACACGTAGATGACCGCCGGGTTACCGGCCGCGACCGCGGCGTAATCGAGCCCGTAGCGTTCGAGATCGCCAACCTTGTAGTTCTCGACGATCACGTCGGCCTTGCTCGCCAGCTTCTGAACGAGTTCCCTGCCGCGCGGGTCCTTCAAGTCGACGACGACGCTCTCCTTGCCGCGGTTGACCGACAAGTAATAGCCGCTCTCACCACCCGGGTAGGGCGGGCCCCACCTGCGCGTGTCGTCGCCAGCGTGAGACTCCACCTTCACGACGCGCGCACCCATGTCGGCTAGCAGCAAGGTGCAGTACGGGCCCGCTAGGACCCTGCTGAGGTCAAGTACGAACAGGTCTTCAAGCATGCCCATGCCGGAGCCTAGCCCACCCACGCCGCAAACGGAATGGGGCGCCAAAAGTCGTCCACGCTAACGCTCGCCCGTACCTCATGGCGCAACGAAGCTGGGCACCAAACTCGCGTCGTACCCCCTCGCGAGGATGGAGAGCGCGCGGTCAGGGCGATCGGTGATCAGGCCGTCGACTCCCATGGCGAGCAGGCTCGTCATCTCCGCGACGTCGTTGATCGTCCACGCTTCGACAGCCACCCCGCGCGCGTGGGCAGCGTTGACGAAGTGTGGGGTCACCACCGTGATGTTCCCCTGCTTGACCGGCACCTGCAGGACGTCGAACGGGGGCGTGTACACGGCGCTGAGGCGCAGGGTCGAGAGGACGAAGAAGAGCGTGACCTCATCGCGGGTTGCCGAGGTAGCAACCTCTGGGCAGGCCTCGCGGAACGCCTGCATCGGCTCCGTGTTGAAGGACGCGACCATCACGCGCTGCCCCGCGTTCAGGCTCCTGATGAGGTTGCAGAGGGCTGGACCAGCCGCGGCGTCGCGCTCCTTGATCTCGACGTTGACGGCGGCTTCAGGAAAGCCCCTCAAGACTTCTGCCAACGTCGGCACGGTGGCTCCCGTCCCGCGGTAGTGGTAATCGGCATCTGGGGACGCCGCGTTGGGGCCCGTTGGCGTCCAGAAGTAGCCGGCGTCGAGGTCAGCTACCTCAGCAGAACTCAAGTCCTTCACTGCGCCGACACCGGAGGTCGTGCGGTCGACCGTGGCGTCGTGAATGACGCGGAAGGCGCCGTCATGGTCACGCTGCACGTCGAGCTCGAGCACGTCTGCGCCTAGCGCGTCGGCCTTAGCGAACGCCACCATGGTGTTGTCAGGCGCCAGCCGCTGGCCGCCACCGTGCGCGAGCACGACGCTCTGGCCGGCGAAGCGCGCGTAGTAAGCGTGCTGGACCCGCGGCTTGTTCAGCAACGCCAGCACGCCGTAAACGGCTGCCAACACGGCGACGATGGCGATGAAGACCCTCAAGAAACGCATGGAATCACCGGACCTTGGAGAAGTATCGAACTTGATTGAGTGTACCTAGCTGCATCGAGGACAGCGCGCCCCAGGACATCCGTCCCTTGACGTGCTACGGCGGTAAAGTACAGCCGCCGACAGCAATGCTGCTGTTCGCATATATCATTGACCAATCCTCCATGCAGGCGCTCCCTGGCCCGCATTCGCCCCTCGCCCTATCCCCCGCTTCGACCCACAGCTTCTTAGCCCGCTACGAGAGGAACCACAATGCACTCCCGGACCAGACAAGTCCTTGCACTCGCGTTCGCCTCACTACTGACTTTCGGCGCCGCCCAAAGCGCCACCCCAACCGTGCATGCCGCCATGGAAGCGGTCGGCACCTTCTCGTGGGTCGTTCACGGCATGGACTACTTCGGCACGGCGGCCGCCAACGGCATAGAGGTCGTAGGCACGCCTTACGCCTCGAAGCAAGCAACCGAGATCGCGCTCCGCTCCGGCGAAGCGGACGTCAAAGTCGACGACTTCCTCGGGCCAGTGCTGCTGCGCGACGCCGGCATCATGGCGAGCGGCATCTACCCGTACGCAACGGCTGTTGGTGGCCTCGTGGTAGGCAGCGACTCGACCATCTCCAGCCCAGCCGACCTGAAGGGCAAGACCATCGCGGCGGGCAGCCTGCGCGACAAGAGCCTGCTCATCCTGCGCGCACTGACCATCTCCGAATACGGCTTCGACCCCCAAACCGACGGTGAGGTCGTGGCCGCCGCGCCACCACTCATGCAGCAGTTGACGGCCAGTGGCGAAGTCGACGCCGCCCTGCCCCTCTGGCACTGGGTCGCTCGCATGGAAGCCGCGGGAGTCGCACGTGAGATCATGACCGTCGCAGACATGCTCGGCGTCCTCGGCCTGCCGTCCGACCTCCCCAACCTCGTGGTGGTGGCGCGCGACGACATGCCAGATGAACTCAAGACGGCGTTCATAGCCACCTTGCAGGACACCGTCGACATCATGATGGCGACCCCAAGCGACGACCCGTTCTGGCAGTCGATCCTGGACCTCGAGCTCTACTCCCTGCCGGACCCATCGCAATTCCCGCTCGTCGTCGACCGCTGGAAACTCGGCACCACGAGCAACTGGACGCAGGAGTCCATCGACGGGCTAGTCAACATGGTCGACCGCCTCGTCGCGCTGGCTGGCGCCGAAGTAGTCGGCGTCGAGCGTGTCGACCCGGCAGCGTTCACCACGCAGTTCGTCCCGCGCTAAGGGCTAAGCAGCGCACGAGTGACGCGAGGCAATGACCACCTTGAGGAGCACGACGACGGTTTCCTAGGCGGCCAGTTGGAGCGCTCTAGTAGGCGTGCACGGCAGCAACGTGCGGAGGGCGGCATCAGTGTCGCCCTCCAAGTCGTTTCGTACGGTTCGCTAGTCGCCCTATGGATAATCGGGTCCCAGTTGCTCGGTTCGATACTGCCTGGACCAGTCGAGACGCTGGCCTTCATCTGGCGCGAGCTCGAGCGCGGCGCGCTCCTCATGCACCTGTGGATCACCACCAAGCGAGTGCTCGTCTCGTTCGGGGTCGCCATGGTGCTTGGCGTGGCTTTGGGCTCGGCGATGGGCATGTCGAAGCGGATCGACGACCTGCTCCAGGGTTGGCTAGTCGTTAGCCTCACCATCCCGCGCATTCTCCTGTTCGTGGTCGCCTACTTGAGTATTGGCCTCAATGACCGCGCGCTCGTCATAGCACTGATCATCACCATCGTCCCCACCATCGTCGTCTCCATACGTGAGGGTTCGCGCGCCGTCGATTCCGCTCTAGTCGAGATGGCGACGGCGTTCAGGCGCGGACCCGCGTTGATCTTCACCAGGGTCGTGCTGCCACAGCTCGCGCCGTTCATCGTCGGCACGGCCCGCGGTTCGCTAGCGCTGTCATGGAAGATGGTCGTCCTAGGCGAGCTCCTCGGCCGCACTAGCGGCGTCGGTTACCAGATCTCCTTCTACTTCCAGTTCTTCAACATGACCGGCATCCTCGCCTACGGGCTCACCATGATGCTGTTGTTGGCCGTGATCGACCAAGGCGTGATGGGCACCCTCCAGCGCCTGGCCTTCCGCTGGCGAGCGCCAGTGAGAGTGAACGGGGTGGGCTGATGGCCAGCATCACGGTCGCGAACCTCTACAAGGCGTATCCGTTGGCGGGCGGCGGCGAACGGCTCGCGCTGCACAACATCAACCTGCAGGTCGCGGACGGCGAGTTCGTGTGCGTTCTGGGGCCGTCAGGTTGCGGCAAGACCACGCTGCTCAACATCCTGGCAGGCCTCGACAGCGCCGATTCTGGTTCCGTGACCATAGAGGACGCAGACGGCTCCAAGCCCGTCACCAGTTACATGTTCCAGGAACCACGCCTGCTGCCTTGGATGACGATTCACGGCAACCTCAAGTTCGTCATCGACCGCGGCGGCAAGGAAGCCGATGAACTCATCGATTACTGGCTTGCGCGCGTGGGTTTGCCTGGCCGCGGTCGCGATTACCCGCGGCAATTGTCCATAGGTCAACGCCAACGCGTGGCCGTCGCAAGGGCGTTGCTAGTTGGGCCAGACGTGCTGTTCATGGACGAGCCGTTCTCGGCGCTCGACGAGCTGACGGCGACGCGAATGCGCGAGGAGATGCTCGAACTTTGGGCTGACCTCCGTTGCACGGTCGTGTTCGTGACACACAATCCCATGGAAGCCACGCTTCTGGCCGACCGCATCGTGATCATGAGCAAGGGACCAGGACGCATCATCCAGAACTATCTCGTGTCGGAACACCTACCGAGGCCGCGAGACGGTGACGACCCGAAGATGTGGGAGGCGTCCCGGATTGCGGTGAGGGCGTTGCGGAGGGGGTCGCAGCC
>CALCHY010000230.1 GCA_937907415.1 uncultured Trueperaceae bacterium | reverse complement strand
TAAGGGGTTGAGGTAACCGACGGGTCGGATGACGCCGCGACCAACCAGTTCCCTAATGACGCGCCCGATGCTACTGGCACTCGCTTTCACACCCACGCGCGCTAGCAGCACGCGCAGCTTGTGCTTGCCGTAAGCGTGACGCTGCCGCAACTCCTCGATCAGTGGCCGCAGCGCGCTGCGAGCCGGCGCCAGGCGTTGCCGGCGGTTACCGGCTCGACCGTCGTTCAAACCCAGCAACCCACGCAGCTTCACGCGTTCGCGCCAACGGTAGTACGTGGCTTTCGGCACCCGCGCCAGTTCACAAGCCGCTCGCACACTCAAGCCAGCCGCCACCGCCCGCTCGATCAACGCCAACAACTCCGCCCTACCACAAGCCACGGGCGACGCTTCAAGAGCCGGATTGAGAGCAGCACGGTAGAACGAAGCGGGCAGACCAAGTAATCTCATGTCGGAGGTTCCAATCCCTAGCCGGTTTAGGAACCTCCATTCTCTAACCCACAACCGTCTCAACACAAACCGGACTCACACACCTGATTCAAACATGCGAATCATCGCCAAACTGCTATGGATGACCTAAGGTCGAACCTCTGCGAATCGCGCAAGAGCCTCGGGCCAACGCGGCTATGTTGCGGAATTTTCCCATCGGCAATGCACGCACCCAAAGGACTTCAACGGGCCAGGTTCGCTCAGTGTGCCGCATCGGCGAAGCGACTACATAGCCACTTGGAAGCTCAGACAGAGAAGGTCATGCGTTTCGCAAAGGCAGCCAGTATGCGGCCACGGCTAGCGGCCTTCCTGAGCAGGGGAACGCCCCAACCGCGTGGTCGAGTACTTCCGTGAGAGGCGCAACGAACAGGCTCACGGCGGATTCCACCCCAATCAGCGCCAGCGGAACCACTCACCCGCTAGCGGCAGCCCACCCCGGTGTTAGCATCGCCGCACCGCAGCTGTGCCGACCCCGACGAGGCGGCAGCGTTGACGTGTCGGACGGCTTGCGCTCTCGTAGCCGGTCCACGTCGTCACCCCTTGCTGCGCGTAAGTAGGGAGAGAAGATGAGGTACTTGAAGCCAACCATCGCGCTCGTCTTGGCAGGGGCCGTGCTGGCCGCCTGCACTGCGCCCGCCCCGCCGGACACCACGGCTCCGCAGGTCACCCTCGACGCGCCGGCTGGCGGCACGACGGTGGAACTCGGCGCCCTCGTCACGCTGGCCGGCACCGCCACGGACGCTGGCGGGATTACTGGCGTTACCGTGCTCGTGGACGGCGCCGCCGTCAACACGGTCCTTCCGACGGGTGGCAACTGGACGTACGATTGGCTTCCCCCCGCCGTCGGCGCCTACGCCGTCAGCGCCGAGGCAGAAGACAAGGCTGGCAATGGCGCCACTACGGACGCGATCACCGTCACCGTCATCCCCGTGACCGTGCCGCCGACCAGCGGCAGCATCGGCGGCACCATCAGCCGCGCCGCGCTTGGGCCGACTGCGTTGGCGGCCTCTACCTCCATTGCAGCCGCCGCCACACCGGCGCCCATCGAGGCCGGGCAGGTCTTCGTCGCCTTCAAGCCGGGCGTGCGCGACGTGACCTTCGGCGCGACTGGCACGGCGACGGCTGGCGCCTTCACCTTCAAGCCAGATGGCTCGTTCACCTTCGCGGGCAGCGAGTTCGTGCGTGAGCGCGCCTACCCGACCGGCAGCGGCCTCTCGCTGTACCGGACGAGCGCGCTGGATGAAGCTGGCACTCGGTCGTTAGTCGAGAGGCTCGGCTCCTAACCCCTCGTTGCCGATGCGTTCCCGAACTGGATCCTTTCCACCACTGCCGTGCCGAACGATTCCGCGTACGACCTCCAGTGGAGTTACCCGCAGCTCAACCTCCCCGAAGCGTGGGACCTAGAAACGGGCGACACCAATCTCGTCACCGTAGCCGTGCTAGACACGGGCCGCTTCGACCACACCGACGTGCAGTGGGCGGCTGGCGGGGCCAACTTCGCCAACTGGAACGGCACGGTACCGGGCGAGGGCGCACTCGACGACCCATCCACGCTCACGGGCGGCTCGCCGCACGGCACGCACGTGGCTGGCACCGTCGGTGCCGTCACCAACAACGCCGACGGTGTTGCTGGGGTGAACTGGAACGTAGACGTGCTGCCGGTGAAGGTCCTGGCGGCTAACGGCAGCGGCAACTTTGCAGGCATCATCGAAGGGCTGTTCTGGGTAAGTGGCGATGATTGGGTCGGCTACGGTGGCCACGTCAACGACAACGTCCCTAGTGTCATAAACATGAGCCTAGGCGGCAACATCGAGACGTACTGCCCCGGGTCCCTGGACGGTCTCTTCGCGGACCTGGCAGATATGGGTATCTACACGGTCGTCTCGGCGGGCAACGACTCCTCACCCGCCGACGTCTACTTCCCTGCCAACTGCCCTAGCGTCATCACCGTCGGGGCTACCGGCCCCACCGCGCTCCGCGCGACGTACTCCAACATCGGGTCGTTCGTAGATGTGATGGCGCCGGGCGGCGACTCTTTCGCCACCGACCCGGACGGTAACGTTCTTGACGGTATTCTCAGCACCATCAACGGGAACGGCTACGGCTTCATGGAGGGGACGAGCATGGCTTCCCCGCACGTGGCGGGCATCGTCTCCCTCATGTTGGCGCAGGATCCTAGCCTCACCCTCACCCAAGTGCGTCAGCGGCTGCACGATGCGTCCGTGCCGCTAACGTTAGACGAGTGCGGCGTGCCAACCCTCGGCCTCGACGGGCTTAACGGCTGCGGCGCCGGCCTCCTTGACGCGGCCGCTGCCCTGCGCGGCGACGTCCTGACTACCCCGCGAGCCTTCGCCTACGCCATCCCTTACGTGGCTGGCAGCCCGGCTCCCGTGTTCTATGGCGACCTGCCGGCGCTGGAGCGGCTCGCCCAGTACAAGACGGAAGCTACGGCACTCGGCGACGGCAGCTTCAGCTACTCCCTCGCTGGCCTCGCGCCCGGAACCTACCAGGTCGTGGCGCTAGAACTCCGCAGCCCAGAGACGGGCATCTCGACGATCGACCGCATAGGAGTCGTCGGTGCGGTCGAGGTGACAGCCGGCGCAGCGGCCGAAGAAGACCTGTCGGTCGTGCCGATGTACTCGCTCCTGCCGGTCGCGCCGGAGTAGTCCATGTAGGGGCGCCTTCGTGGCGCAAGTGAACCGTGTGCGGCGCCGGATCGGTTTACGGCGCCGCACGCTATGGGCGCGTAGGGCTTCCAGGCGCCAACGGCACCACCTAGCCCTACGCCTCACGCCTACTCCCCCGCCACCGCCGTGAGCCCCGCCACGAAATGGTCGATGAAGAACGTGTACAGCACCGCCACCGGCACGCTGGCGATGAGCGCGCCGGCGAGCAGCGGACCCCAGCGGAACACGTCGCCGCGCACGAGCTCGGTCGGGACGCCGATGCTCACGGTCTTCTGCGCAGAGTCCTGCACGAACGTGAGGGCGTACACGAACTCGCTCATGGAGAGCGTGAACGCGAACACCACGACCGTCAGGATCCCCGGCACCGCGAGGGGCAGCACAGCGCGCACGAAGGCGCCGAAGCGCGTGTAACCGTCGACCATGGCCTGCTCCTCGATGTCGGTGGGTATGCCCTTGAAGAACCCCATGAGCAGCCAGGTACAGAACGGCACCGTGAAGGTAGGGTACGCCACCACCAGGGCCCACAGTGAGTTCTGCAGGCCGAGGAACGCGATGACCTTGGCGAACGGGAGGAACAGCAGCGTCGGCGGGATCAGGTAAGTAAGGAAGATGCCGATGGCCAGCGCCTCACCCCAACTGCCAGCCAGGCGCGCGAGGCTGTAAGCGGCTGGTACTGCCAGCAGCAGGGTGATGGCCACCACCAGCCCACCGACGAGGAACGAGTTGAGGAGCCAACGCACGAAAAGCGTGTCCTGGAACAGGAGCTGGATGTGCGCGAGGGTCGGCGGTTGATTGAACCAGAACGGGTTGGCGTTGGGGTCGAAGAAGTCGGCGTTGCGCTTGAACGCCGTTATGAGCATGACGTAGAACGGCAGCGCCGCGAACACCGTGAAGAGCGTGATGACGAGGTAGAACGCCGACCGCCCCGCCACCTGCCTGCCCTTCAAGCGGGAGCGGCGCGGCTTGACGGCGGTGGCGGCCATCACGCCACCTCACTGCGCCGGATGAGGCCGAGGAGGATGGCGCTGACGCCTGCGAGGGCCGGGAAGAGGAACAGCGCTACGGCGGCGCCCTTACCGAGGTTGCCGCCGAGGATGCCAGTGAAGAAGGCCATGGAGGCAAGCACCTGCGTACTGTTGGCTGGCCCGCCGCGCGTGAGGATGAAGATCGAGATCATGTCCGCGAACGTGAAGACGAACGTGAACAGGATGGCCACCAACAAGATGGGCGAGAGCATGGGCAGCGTTATGTCGAACAGCCGCCGCAGGTAACCGGCGCGGTCGATGCGCGCCTGCTCGATGACGTCACCTGGTATGGAGTTGAGGCCGGCCAGCACGATGACGGTCGCCAGCGGCAGGAGCCGCCACACGTTCACGATGACGACGGACGGCAGCGCTAGCTGCTTGCTGCCCAACCAGTAGAGGTTGGGTAGGGGCCCGAGGAGGGCGCCAGGGTGACCGAGCAGCCCGACTTGGCGCAGCAGCCAGTCGATGGGGCTGAACACCGAGTCGTACATCCACAACCAGCCGATGAGGCCGAGCGCCACGGGCGCCGTCCACGGCAGGAGCAGCAGGAACCTCACCACCCACTTGCCGCGGAACTTGCGCATCAGCAGCTCGGCCTGGATGGTCGCCAGGATGAGCACCGTGATGAGCGTTCCGAACGTGAACACGAGGGTGTTCTTGAGCGCCGTGATGAAGTTGCGGTCGCCTAGCAACTCACCGAAGTTGCCGAGCCCGACCCAGCGCGCGGCCGTGCCGCCCGTCGTCACGTCATGCAGGCTGTAGTAGATGGCCAGGCCGAACGGCACCCCGACCAGCAGCACGATGAACAGCACCGCCGGGGCGATCATGCCGACCGCCAGGTAGACGTCGCGCCGCTGCGGGTTGTGGGCGCTCATGCTGGGGTGGCGGCGTTGGTGCGCTGACCACTGACGGGGTCGAACTCCTTGACGAGCCCCGGCTGCACGAAGAAGTCGTGCTGCACGCCAACCTCTACGCGGCCAGCCAGGCGTGCAGGCAGCTTGGCGATGACGTTGGCGCCGCGCGGGCCCTCCTGCAGCGTGACCGGCGCTGGCGGCGCGGCCTGCTCGTTCAGTTGCTGCGGGACCTCCTCGGCGCTCGGCACGAGGCCGTAGAGCAGGATGTCGGCGCCAAGGTCCTCGACGCCCGTGACGTAGAACGGCAGGCGCCGCGCGCCCGCGTTGGGCT
>CALCHY010000229.1 GCA_937907415.1 uncultured Trueperaceae bacterium | reverse complement strand
CGTGCTTCTGCCGCCTGGAGGAGGCGCCGGCTGCTGGTGGGCACTGCTGCCACTGAGTCGAGGCGGCGCAGAATGGCCGCAGGCGAGGGACCGTACCATCAGCTACGAGCAGTTGCTCGGCTTAGGCCCGTCGCGGCCTAATTGTGGGTGCCGCCGGAGCCCAGCCCGAAGAACCTATCGAAGAACGAGCTCAGTTTATCCACCACCCGGCGCTTCTTCTCCGCGTGGGCGCCGTCCGGCGCGAACCGCGATGTTGGCGGCAGAACCGTGGTGATAGCGGTGCCGGTGGTGCGCACTGCGCGTTCGCGGAACGCCGCATTGACGAACTCGCGCGTTTCAGTGGGTCGCAAGTTCTCCTCCTCGATCAAGGCGCTAAGTTCGGCTTCGCGCCTTTTCGCCACGTAGAGTTGCCACTCTTGGTCCACGGAGCAGTCTGCCGAGAGGGAATCGACGAACGCCTCGATGAGGTCCTTCTTGTTGCGCAATGAGGGACTAGCCGTGACAGCTCGGCTAATCTCGGCGCGCACCTCCTTGTCGCTGCCATCGCCGCGGGCGCGGCGGTACTTCTCCACGAGCATGAGGATGTAATCGACGTTGATTTCGACTTGCTTGATGAGCTCGATCTCGAAGACGATGTCGTCGTTGATGGACTCCTTGTCCGCGTCCTTATCCTTGCGGAACTCGGCGTACAGGTCTAGGTACACGCTGCGGTAGTCCTGAGCTTGGCGCGCGGTGAGCAACTCGTTGCCCGCGAAGTCGTCGAAGGAGGTAAGGATGTTCTCCAGCCGCAGGATGGCGCCGAAGAGGGCGATGAACTCTTTCTGCGACGTCCCCCCGACGATGGGCCTGTCGAGCGGGAAGCGCTCGAGAAGCTCTGCGGCTTTCCGCTCATACTCGCCGTAGTACTCGCGGTACGGCTTGAGCAGCACAGTGCCCTTGGCGTCCTTATTGCCGAAGAGGGCGATGGCGTCGTTGGTCTCCTTCTCGAGGTCGCGGAAGCTGACGATGTTGCCGTACGTCTTGACGGAGTTGAGGATGCGGTTGGTGCGGGAGTACGCCTGGATGAGCCCGTGGGCCCTGAGGCTCTTGTCTGCGAACAGCGTGTTGAGCGTGGTGGCGTCGAAGCCGGTGAGGAACATGTTTACCACCACCACGAGGTCGATCTCGCGGTTCTTGAGCCTCAGCGAGAGGTCCTTGTAGTAGTTCTGGAACTTATCGGCGCTCGTGTCGTAGCTGGTGCCGAAAGCTGCGTTGTAGTCCTGGATGGCGCCCTCGAGGAACGAGCGTGCGTCGGCGGTAAGCGCGTCGGTGTCGAACGCTTCGTCGTCCAATAGTCCGTCAGGGCTAGCGTCGTTCGCGCCGTACGAGTAGATGAGGCCGATGGTTAGCCGCCGGTCGGGCGTCAGTTGCTCCTGTTGCCGCTGGAACTCTTGGTAGTAGCGCCGCGCGGCGTCGATGGACGCAGTGGCGAAGATGGCGTTGAAGCCCCTCACACGCTTGCGTTGCCTGACCTCCTCCGCCTGCCGCCGGGCGCCAACCAGCTCGCTGACGTTCGCGACCACCGAGTGCTCGTACCCGGACGCTCGCTTGGTCTTCTGATCGAAGTGCTCAAGCGTGTACCCGACGACTTGTCCGACGCGCTCCGGGGCCAGAAGCGCCCGCTCGGTGTCGATGGCAGGCACTTGTTTGTCGCGCACGGTTCCGACCTTGACCGTGTTCACGTAATCGATGCGGAACGGCAGCACGTTCTTGTCGGTGATGGCGTCCACGATCGTGTAGGTGTGCAGCTTCTCCCCGAACGCCTGCTCGGTGGTGCGGAGTTGCGGGTTGCCGCCACTGCTTGCGTTGGCGGCGAATATCGGCGTGCCGGTGAAGCCGAAGAGGTGGTAGCGCTTGAAGGCCCTTTTTATGGCCGTGTGCATCTCACCGAACTGCGACCGGTGGCATTCGTCGAAGATGATGACCACGTGACCGTCGTAGATGGCGTGGCCCTTGTTGGCGGCGATGAAAGTGGCCAGCTTCTGGATGGTGGTGATGATGATGCGCGCCGCCGGATCCTCTAGTTGCCGCTTGAGGACCGCGGTGGAGGTGTTCGAGTTGGCGGCACCCTTCTCGAAGCGGTCGTACTCGCGCATTGTCTGGTAATCGAGGTCCTTGCGGTCCACCACGAACAGCACCTTCTGCACGCTTGGCAACCGCGACGCCAGCTGAGCGGCCTTGAAGGAGGTGAGGGTCTTGCCCGACCCGGTGGTGTGCCACACGTAACCGCCCGCTCTGCTCGTGCCGAGTTGACGCGCATTCGTGGCGACTACGACCTTCTGGATGATCCGCTCCGTGGCGAAGATCTGGTAAGGCCGCATGACCAGCAGCATCCGGTCGGCCGTGAGCACGCAATACTTGGTGAGCACGTTCAGCAGTGCGTGCCTAGCGAAGAACGTACGCGCGAACGCGGCCAAGTCCTGGATGGGCCTGTTCTGCGCGTCCGCCCACCACGACGTGAACTCGAACGAGTTCGAGGTGCTGCGGCCGCGCTTGGCGCCAGTCTTGTCGCTCAAGTGCTGCCTGCGGGTGGTGTTGGAGTAGTACTTGGTGAGGGTGCCGTTGCTGATAACAAAGAGCTGCACGTACTCGAACAACCCCGAACCGGCCCAGAAGCTATCGCGCTGATAGCGGTTGATCTGGTTGAAGGCCTCGCGGATGTCGACGCCGCGGCGTTTCATCTCCACGTGCACCATGGGCAGGCCGTTCACTAGCACCGTAACGTCGTAACGGCTGGCGTAGGTGGTGCCGCCCTCCCCCTTTCGGACCTCGTACTGGTTGATGACCTGCAGCCGGTTGTTGTGAACGTTGCGCTTGTCGAGCAGTTGAACGTTCTTCGTAGAGCCATCGTCACGCCTCAACAACTGCACGTGGTCTTCCTGGATTCGCACCGTCTTCTCGACGATGCCCTCATTGGCGCCAGCGATGCACTCGGTGAAGAAACGCTGCCACTCCGCGTCGGAGAACCTGATGTCGTTCAGGCACTCGAGCTGCTTGCGAAGGTTGGCGATAAGCTGCTCTTCCGTCGTGAACGGTAGGTACTCGTACGCCTGCGACTGCAGGATGCGGATGAGCTCGCGCTCGAGCTCCGCTTCTGACTGGTACGCGCTCGCGGCCTTCGTGTCCGGCACGTACTCAGCTACGACGGTGCTCTCGCTGCTGATGGCGATAGGGTCGTACTTACGGCCGGGCGCGTCCGTCATACGGCCTCCTCGAACGTGAGTAGCTTGTCGCGGTAGTACTCGTATTGTTTGCGGCGCGCGGTGAGTTCGGCGGGGAGGCCGGACGTTAGGTCATTGGCTAGGGTGTCGAAACTATCCAGAATCGCGACAATACGCGCTTGCTCTTCCGTCGACGGTGCGGGAATCAAGATTGCGCCGAGCCCTGAACTGGACAGGCGCTTGACCTTTGCTCGCGAAACATGCCTGTTCTTCTGGACATGGAAGTCCTCAGTCTGCATAACGTAGGAGACGAACTTTGCGCTCAGGTCGCTGCGATATAGGTACGTGTCATCGTGGATCGCAACGGGCCTATCACCGAGCCACGCGACGGCCTTTGCGACGTCATTAACGGTTTCGCCGACCGCGGCAATCACGACGTCACCCGGCTTCGCGTACCGGAGCTGCGCCGCCATCGACTCCCGAACCGAGGAAACTGTCGACGTCGCGGCTACGCCGTACGTCGTATAGATCTCGCCGTAGTGAATACTCGGGATGCCATCCACGACGATGTCATCCTTGGTGAAGCGACGGCCTCGAACGAACGTGCCCAGCTCACCCATCGGAATCCTCGCCCCCCCCCCTGGGAAGGCCAGAAGCTGGTTTCGGTAGAAGGCATACTGCTGTCGACGCGCTTCCAGCTCCGCTTCCAGCTCCGCTTCCAGTTCCGCTTCCAGCTGAGAGAACGTGTCAAGGACTCGCACGATCTCCTGCTGCACTTCAATTGGCGGTACCGGAACCAGAACTGTGGCAAGCTGTCTGGCTGAGACATCGATTACCTTCGTACCCGTCGCCAATGACTTCTTTTGCGAAAAGAAGGACCGGGACTGGAACCAATAGGCCAGGAACTTCGCATCCTGCTGGTGGCGGATGACGGTCGCGTGGCCGCCGGTCACAATCTGTGCACCTCCGAGCCAAGCAACGGCTTTCCCAACGTCCTCGATGTTCTCGCTCGTGTTGGTGATGATTATGTCGCCTGGATTCGCCTTGGTCAGCCTAACAGCATCAAGCGGCGAGACGAACGAGAACGTGGAAATAGCCCAGGCTCCATAGCGTGTATAGATCTGCCCATAATGTATGGCGCCTACACCCGACTCGGTGAGCATCGTTTTCGGCATTCCATTGCCGCGGACGAGCTCAGCTATCTCGCCTAGTGGGCGCACCTCAACGCCGTCAGGGCAGCGATCAGCAAGCAACTGAGCGACTCTGCTCACTTCTTTCGCTCAATCCGCCGCTGTGCCTTCTTCACTGAGTCAAGGTAATGCTCCTCAATCTCATTTGCCCCCGCGTCAGGCTGAGCACGGTACTTCTCATACTCGCCCGTTGCCTTTTCGTTGGCCTTTTCCCGACTGACCGACCCCGCCCCTTCAAGGGTCTTGGCATCCATAGCGACGATGAGGGGGTCCAGATGAGCCAGGCAATCCTTCATGTAGGTAGGTAGGTGGCTCTGAGCCCGGGACTCGGCCGCGTCGAAGTACGCGGAAACCAGGGCGTTCAGCCTCTTGAGCTCGGTCTCGCTGAGGTAGTTCTTCGCAATCGAAATGTCCCGCTTGCGTGGACGCTTTCCAGCGAACGATGGCAAACTCACGTTCGGCTGGCTAGCGTCTGCCCGGTCGGCGATGACTTCCGCCGCAGTGCGCCCGTGCGCGGCGTAGTGGAGTTTGTTCTGAACGACCTTGAAGAACTCGGCCGTTTCAACGGCACCAGGGTCGTAGTCGATGCTAGTGGCGTATAGGTCAAATACCTGCCGGTACAGCAACTTCTCGCTGCTGCGGCTGTCGCTGATGTGCTCGAGGTGTTCACGCCAGTACCGCGCGCCGCCTAGCTCTCTCAGCCTTGCGTCGTCCATGGTGAAGCCCTTGACGAGGTACTCGCGTAAGCGGTCGGTAGCCCAGATTCGGAGACGGGTGGCGCTGCGGCTCTTTATCCGGTAGCCAACCGAGATGATGGCGTCCAAGTTGTAATGCGCCACGTTCCGCTGAACCTTGCGTGTCCCCTCTCGCCGAACCTGTAAGAAGTCCTGACGGGTTGCGTCCGCGTCTAGTTCACCCTCATCAAACACGTTGCGCAGATGCATAGTGATGTTCTCGCGTGACGTCTGGAACAGCTCCGCTATCTGATGCTGGCTAAGCCAAACCTTCTCGCCCTGCAGCCGCACCTCAAGGTCTGGAGTGCCGTCAACCCGCTGATGCAAGATGACTTCGCCCGCAGGCTGGTCGCTCACACCGACCCCTCCAGGTCGGCCACAATCTCGTCGATCGCTGCCCGCAACACCTGCTGCCGCGCCACGATGCGCGCGATCTCGGCGTTCAACTCTGTTATGTCTACGACCTCGCGGGTGTCCTCCTGCTCCACGTAGGACGACACCGCGATGTTGTACTCGTTGGCAGCTATGTCCTCGCTGACTACGAGCTGCACGTAGTGCTCCACGGTCTGCCGGTTGGTGTATGCGGCGAGGATCTTCTGGCGGTTGGCTTCGGTGAGCTTGTTCTTGTTGCCGACGCGCTCGAACTCGGCCGAGGCGTCGATGAACAGCACGGAGTTATCGGTCTTCGACTTCTTCAGCACGATCACACAGGTGGCGATGGTGGTGCCGAAGAACAGGTCGGGCGGGAGCTGGATGACGGCGTCGATGTAGTTGTTGTCGATCAGGTACTTGCGAATCTTCCTCTCGGCTCCACCCCGGTACAGCACGCCAGGGAACTGCACGATGGCGGCAGTACCGTTAACGGCAAGCCACGAGAGGATGTGCATGGTGAACGCGAGGTCGGCCTTCGACTTAGGCGCCAGCACGCCCGCTGGCGCGAAGCGTGGGTCGTTGATCAAGAGCGGGTTGGCGTCGCCCTCCCACTTAGTCGAGTACGGAGGGTTCGACACGATCGCCTCGAACGGCTCGTAATCCCAATGCGCGGGGTCTAGCAGCGTGTCGCCATGAGCGAGGCCGAAGCGCTCGTAATTGATGTCGTGCAGGAACATGTTTATGCGCGCCAGGTTGTAAGTGGTGAGGTTAATCTCCTGGCCGTAGAACCCGCCCACGTTCTCCTTGCCGAGCACCTTGGCGAACTGGAGCAGCAGCGAGCCAGACCCCACCGCAGGGTCGTAGACCCTGTTCACTCGCTCACGGCCGACAAGCGTGATCCGGGCGATGAGCTCGGACACCTCCTGCGGCGTGAAGAACTCACCCCCAGACTTGCCCGCCTGCGACGCGTACATGGTCATGAGGTACTCGTAGGCATCGCCGAACAGGTCGATGGCGTTGTTATCGAAACTGCCAAGCTGCAGGTCGCCGATGGCGTCTAGCAGCTTCACGAGCTTCTCGTTGCGCCTGGCCACCGTGTTGCCCAACTTGGAGCTGTTCACATCCAGGTCGTCGAAGAGGCCCCGGATGGCGTCCTCGCTTTCGGTGCCTACCGCCGAACCCTCGATGTCGCGGAAGACGGCCTCTAGCGTCTCGTTGAGGTTCTGGTTCGCGGCGGCGCCCTTGCGGACGTTGACGAACAGCTCCGAGGGAAGGATGTAGAAGCCCTTCTCCGCAACGGTTTCGGCCCGGGCGACTTCGGCGGCCGCGTCCGTCATGGCCCGGTAGTCGAAGTTCTTGCTGCCGGCCGCGCGCTCACCGGCGTTGATGTACGAAGTGAGGTTCTCTGAGATGAAGCGGTAGAACAACATGCCAAGCACGTAGGTCTTGAAATCCCAGCCGTCCACGGAGCCACGCAAGTCGTTGGCTATGCGCCAGATCGTCTTGTGCAGCTCGGCACGCTGGGCTTCTTTGCTAGTCGGTGGCACCTGTTACCTCCCGTGCACACAGCGCGCGGTACGGACACGCGCGGCCACGAGGGCAGTCTACCGACTGTTGCCCTGCCCGACGCGAGCGATTATTCTCTCCCTAGCCCAGCTGCTCACCGCAAAAGCGCGCCGCCTCCCAGGTCTCGCACCACGCGACCTGGGTTGCCGACCACCACCGTGTTCGGCGGTACGTCCTTGGTCACTACCGCCCCGGCGCCCACCACCGCGTTCTCGCCGATGGTCACGCCGGCAAGCACTATGGCGCCGCCACCTATCCAGGCGTTGTTCTCTATGACGATCGGTTTGCCCGCCTCCCACTTGGCTCGCCTGACGTGGGGGTCTAGCGGGTGCGTGGGGGTCAGCAGCTGCACGTTCGGCCCGAGCTGCACGTCGTCGCCGATGGTTATCGGCAGCACGTCCAGCGCCACGAGCCCGTAGTTGGCGAAGCTGCGAGCGCCGATGCGGAGGTTGCTGCCGTAATCGACGTAGAGGGGCGGCTTCAGGACCGTATCGTCGCCCAAGGCGCCCAGCAGTTCGCGCAGCACGGCCCTGGCCGCCTCGAGGTCGTCAGGCCAGAGTTCCGCGTAGCGCTTCTGCAGCTCGGCCGCGCGCCGGGCCGCCGCCACGAGCTCCGGGTCGTCGGCCATGTAGAGGTCGCCTGCCAGCATCCGTTCTCTCTGGCTACGCGGATCGTCGAGGCCGAGTGGGTCGTTCGGATAGCGCCTGTGCGGCGGCTTAGGACACATGCTGCGCCCAGCTTAGTCCTGGCTAGCTGGTCTGCCCACTCAACCGCCGCGTCCACACCACGCGTCGTTGCCGACGGGCGTCCATTGCACGTTCACGCCGCGACCTTGAATGTCCAGCATGTGCTGGGTTTGCGGTGGGACGAGCACGGGTGTATCGGTGGGGGAGATGCAGTTGCCCACGATGATGAACCAATCTCCGGCGGCCATGCCGAGGTTAGCGGCAATGGGGGCGATGTCGGTGATCTTGTTGCCGCTGACGGAGAACTCGTTCAGACCCGTCATCGTGGCGGCGGCGCTGATCGACGTGAGCCGGTTGGAGTCGAGGTTGACGTACGTGAGGCCGGTCATGTCGGCGAGCGGCGACATGTCCTCGATGAGGTTGTTCGCGAGAATCAGCCGTTCTAGGGTGGCTAAGCCGGAGATGGCGCTGATGCTCGTCACTTGGCTGCGCACGACCGCCAACTCGACTATGGCGCTTAGGCCAGCTACGCCACTTATGTCACTCAGCTCGCTGCCGCCGACGCGCAAGTAGGTCAGGGCGGTCATCTCCGAGAGGTCGGGCACGGCCTCGTACGAGTTGCCGTAAACGTCGACGTGCGCGAGGTTGGGGACGGACGTCAACGGCGCCAATGATGTGATCTGGTTGTCGTACGCCCGCAGGTACTTCAGCGTGGGGTGGTTCGCTAGCGGCGCCAGCGAAGTCAGCAGGTTCTCTTCGATCGTCAGGCTCGTCAGGCTCGTCATCGAGGCGATCGGCCCAAGGTCGCTTAGTTGGTTCTCCTCAGCGGCGAGCCGCTCGAGCGGCAAGTCGGCGAGCGGTGCCAGGTTGGCGATCTGATTGCCGAAGATGCTCAGCTCCCTGAGGGCCGTCATGCCGGCCATCGGCGACAAGTCAGTAATGGCGTTCTCGCTGAGGTTAGAGCGGTAGACGCCGGTGAGGTTCTCGACGCCCGCCAACGTCGTGACGCCCTTGTTGCTGACGTTCAGTTGCGTTATCTGCGCAACGTTCGCGCAGGTCATGCGGCCGTCGCCGATGCTGGCTAGGCGCGCCTCGACGAACGCGAGGATGGCTGGGTCGGCGAACGTCACGACCTCGTCAGGCGCGGAGCAACTCGCGATCGGTTCGGTTACGGTCAGCGTGAGTTCGGCGCGGTCATCGGCTCGGTTGGAGAGGTTGGCGGCCTTGGCGGGGTCGATCTCGAGGATGAGTCGGTAGTCGCCCGGCGAGGCGCTGGCAGGCAGCGTTGCCGTGCGGCTTACGGCGTTCTCCGCACCCGCCGCCAACGGGGGCAACAGGAAGTCGGCTAGGGTCGTGGCTGCGCCGCCGCCCACGCGGGTAACGGAGGCGCGGACCATGAACGCAGAGGACCCGACGGAGGACTCGTTGGTCACCGTGAATGCCACGGCAACCGCGCCGCCCTGTGGCACCGTTGCGGCCATCACCCGCGCGTCGTGCAGGGAGAGGTCCACTTGTTGACTCGGGACGCCGTCGTTACACGCCGCCGCCAGCGCTACGAGGAGGGCGAGTGGCAATATGGCGCGTAGGACACGGTTAGCTGTGCGTGCTGTCATGAGCCGATGCTAAGAACCGGGAGGTTAAACCGGACTTAAACGCGCGGCTCCCTTGCTGGTTGCGTCAGTCCGCGTCCAGGTCTATGGAATGGTGGTCGAGGTCGGCGACCCCGCGCTTCCAGTAACCGTCGACGGTAACGCGCTCCTTGGGGAGCGCCAGCTCGACGCGGAAGTAGTCACGGATGGGCTTGAGGGCGCCAGCCTCACCCGCGGCGAACACGAACCAGTCGTCGTCCCGCGGCACCGGCACGCCCCGGATGGCCTGCAGCAGGCCTTGTGGGCCAGCGTGGTCGCGTAGCACCCAGGTGGTGGTGACGTTCGGGCGCGTCGACAGCTCTCGCCGTTCGCTGGCGTTGGCCACCTCGATGACTAGGTGCGCCGCGGCCGAGTCGGGTAGCTCCTCTGCGAAGCGGCTGAGGGCGGGCAGGGCGGCCTCGTCGCCTGCTAGGAGGTACCAGGCGTAGTTCTCAGGGAAGACCTGGTTGCCGCGCGGCCCCATGACTCCGAGCTCGTCACCGACCTTGGCGCCAGCAGCCCAGGCGGAGGCGACGCCGTGGCCGTGGATCACGAACTCGAGGATCAACTCGTTGCTCTCCGGCAGCCAGCCGCGGACCGTGTAGTCGCGGAAGACGGGTTTAGGGGCGCCCTCCGGCACCTGCCAGCCGCTTGGACCGAAGGTCGGCATTACGACCTTGCTGCTCCCCGGTTGTGGGAACAGGACCTTGACATGGTCGGTGGCGGCCAGGCGCTCGTACGGGAAGCCGGTGGTCAACGCTGGTCCCGTCAGGTAGAAGCGCCGGTAATTGGGTGTGAGGTCCTCCACGCGGCTGACGCTCAGCACTCGCCTGCCGACCTCTGGTAAGCGCTTCCTCTGGACGTGGCCGCTTAGGTTAGGGCCGCTGCCGTCGTTACCGGGCGCTGGTGTGGCGGGCTGCAGGGTCATGTCATCTCCGATCGCCGCGGGGACCGTCATCCCGCAACTTCCTAATGCCTAGTAAAGTTATCAGGATTAAGAAGGCCTGTCTAGCGCACTTCAACGCACCAAGAGACTGCCGAGCACGACCAAGGCGAGGCTGAGGACACCAAGCAGCCCACGCAGAGCAGTGGCGGCGCTGCCGCCGCGTACTACCTGTGTCACCAACTCGCCGTCGCTCGGTGCGGTCGTAACGCGCTGGCGTAACCGGGTCATGCGCCTGGCCTGGACGACTCCGATGGCAAGCAGCGCGACCAGCAGACCGGCTGTAATGGCGGTGGCGATCGTCAGGCCATCAACCGGGCGGTCTCGCAGCAGCACGGCCCCACTCAAGATCCCAACCACGAGCGCTGTGCCGCCAACAGGCAGGTAGGCGCGACCGAGTGCGCGGAAGAACGCGACCCTGGCGGTCGGAGCCAAGCTCGTGGTCGACGCGCGCGCGACCACCGCCAGCGCCACGTAACCGCCGAGCCAAACGCTCGAGGCCAGCGTGAACAGCACGCGCCACAAGACTTGCGTGGTCAGGGCCGTCACGGACGCACGAAGCGCAGGTAGCGGGCGACGGGCCTCGAAATCAGCGCGATTAACTTGAGACTCACCCGACTAGCCTACCTGGCCGCCGCAGCTCGCATGTTGCCCGGCAGGCAGCGGCGTTGCGCTGCTCGAGAGGGTGCCGTGGCCGAGGCGTTAGCCTAGGACGATGACCGAGCGACTGACAGCTGCGGAGGCCAGGCGCATCTTCCTGGCAGCCCAGGGACTTGCCCGTAAACGCACTGCCCGAGCCAACGTCGGGCACATGCGCGCGTACTTGGAGCGCCAGGGGGTGTTGCAGCTCGATAGCGTCAACGTCCTCGCCCGCGCCCACTACCTGCCGCTCTACTCACGGCACGGACCGTACGACACCGCCGCGCTCGACGACTACCTGTGGTCATCGGGGGAGACCTTCGAGCATTGGGGTCACGAGGCGTCCATCATGCCGCGAGACCTCCTGCCTGCCTTGCGTCACCGCATGGACCATTACGAGGAGCGCTGGCAGCGGCATTTCGCGAGCAATCCAGCCGCCTACCGTCCGCAACTGTTCGCGGAGGTGGAGCGCGCGCTGCGCGAGAGCGGTCCGCTCACCAGCGCCCACCTCGCCCACCTCGAGGAAGACCCGGGCCGCAAGCGCGGGAGTTGGTGGGACTGGAGCGCGACCAAGGAAGCCCTCGAGTACCTGTTCATGACGGGCCGCGCCGCCATCGCCGGTCGGCCGAACTTCCAGCGGCTCTACGCCGCGCCAGCGCACGTGTGGGGCGAGCATGCCGAAGCGCCGGGCCTGCCCGTTGTCGCGGCCAGGCAGGAGTTGTTCGACCGCGCGTTGAAGGCCAACTGGATCGGCACGGTTGGCGACCTCAGCGACCACTTCCGCATCAAGCTCACTCAGGCGCGGCCACTCGCCGATGCAGCCGTCCAGCGCGGGCTGGCGCGTTGGGTGAGCGTGGAAGGTTGGAGCGAGCCGGCGCTCTTGCACCGAGACGCGCTTGACCCAGGCAGCGCGACGGGGGCGGCGCTCCTCTCGCCGTTCGACCCGGCGTGCTGGTACCGCGACCGGCTGGAGCGCATGTTCGGCATGGAGTACCGCATAGAGATCTACACGCCGGCGGCCAAGCGCAAGTACGGCTACTACACCCTGCCGTTCCTGCTAGGCGACCAGATGGTCGCGCGCGTCGACCTGAAAGCCGACCGCAAGGCCAGAGCGTTGCTGGTGAAGTCAGCGTGGCGTGAGCGACAGCCTGCGCCAGGCGCGCGGCGCAAGCCGGACGGCAAGGTAGCGGAGGCCCTGAAAGCGGAGCTGGACCTCATGGCGGAGTGGCTGGGGTTGACCGACGTCGTGGTTGAGCCAGTCGGGACGTTGGCCGGCGCCCTGGCCGACGCCTGGCGAACCAGTGCGGCTCAGCTGTGACCTGGGTAGCCGGTCGCTTCCGGCGTGAAGCGGTAACCAACGCCCCAGACGGTGTGAAAGTAGCGCGGCTCAGCTGGATCAGGCTCGAAGCACCGCCTCAGGCGCATGATGAAGTTGTCGACCGTGCGGCTGCTTGGGAACGTGGTGGGGCCCCATACGGCGTCGAGAATCTCGTCGCGGCTGACCACCTCGTTAGCGCGGTCGGTGAGGAGCCGCAGGATGCCGACCTCGCGCTCACTCAGCGTCACCGTCTCGCCGTTCTGCAACCGCGCCGTCCACCTCAAGAGGTCGACCTCGTGACCGCCGAAGCCGACGCGCGCGTTCGCGGCCCGCAAGCGGCCACTGCGTCCTAGCAACTTGGCTACCCGAAGCAGGAACTCAGGCAAGTGGAACGGTTTGGCCAAGTAGTCGTCGCCGCCGGACTCCAGCCCCGCAACGCGCTCCTCCGGCGCGCCCTTGGCGGAGAGGAAGAGCACGGGAGTGACGTCTCCTGCCACGCGGCGCTCGCGGCACAGGCTGTAACCGTCCTTGAAGGGGAGCATGACGTCGAGCACGACGAGGTCAGGCGCCGCCTCGTGCCACAACTGCGCACCTGACCTACCGTCGCCAGCCTGAATCACGTCGTGGCCCTCCGCCTCGAGGTTGTCCGCCAAGACGGCGGCCAGCGTCGCCTCGTCCTCGATCACTAGGACTCTGGGCGCCATCAGGACATCGCCGTATGCTCGAGGGTGGGGTTCGCAGTGGCGGCTGCCACCAGCGGCAGGACCACGCCAACGCGCGTGCCGCCAGCCGCCACGCCCTCGATGCGCACTCTTCCACCATGCGCCAACGCGGTGCGGTGCACCAGGTAGAGCCCCAAGCCCATGCCGGTGGCCGACCGCGTCAGTTCGTTGCCCACGCGGTAGAAGCGCTCGAGTACGTTGCGGCGCTCGTGCTCAGGGATGCCGTGCCCGCGGTCCTCGACGCTCAATAGCGCCCAGCCGCCCTCACGTGCGATCCGCACCGTTACGGGCTTGACGGCGCTTGGCGTGTACTTGACGGCGTTGTCTAGGAGGTTCTCGATGAGGATGGTCACGTCATCGAGGTCAGCCATCACCGCCAGCGCCTCGGGCGGCGCCTCGAAGCGCAAGTGAGCGCCCCTAGCCTCGAGGCCAGCGCGGGCGCGTTCGACGACCTGACGCGCTAGCTGTGAGAGGTCATGCGGCTCTGGCGCTCTCTCCGGACCGCCCCCCTCCAGGCGCGCCGTGGCGAGCACTTGCTGCCCGGTGCGCTCGAGCCGATCGATCTCGGCGCTCATGCGCGCGAAGTACTCCTTCTGCTTGGGCGCCGGCAGCGCGCGCAATTGCAGCGTCTCGATGAGCAGGCGCAGGATGCTGATGGGGGTCTTGTACTCGTGCCCGATGGCGTCGAGGAAGTTGCTTTGGCGGCGCTTCAACTCGCGTTCCAGGCGCAAGCTGTGGGCGATGACGAACAGCCCGGTCAGGACCACCAGCACGAAGAAGGGGCCCTCGAAGGCGAACATGCGCACCGTCGCGCGCTGCTTGGCCGTGAAGGCGTCCAGGGAGTCGGCGTCGACCACCACCCGGTCGGCGGCGGCGTCGAGGCGCAGGTGAGGCGACGCCAGCAGGAGCCGTTCGACCTCCGCGAGCCCATCACGGGCGAGGAGCGCGTTGAGGGCGTCAGCTTGGTGCTGCTGGCCTGCGACCGTGTTGCGGGTGACCGTCGCGATGTAGCGCTGCTGAAAGTAGAGCCACCAGCCCATCTGAGCCGTGACGAACAGGATGATCACGCCGAAAGCCAGTCGCGTGACCCAACGCGAAGTGAGCAGGCTACGCCTCACGCGGGTCAGCGTACCGCCCGCTTGCCGCGCGCGGCTGTCTCCCGGCTGCAGCTGCCGGGCGCCTCGGTTGTTCGTTTGCGCTTAGCGCAGGGTGCGCGGCGCACTAGCCTAGGTGGGTGGCAGGCGAAACGATCTTCACCGTTGGGCACTCCACTCACCCTATCGGCGAGTTCATAGCCATGCTGCAGGCCCACGGGGTGAAGCGCGTGGTGGACGTGCGCACCGTGCCGAGGTCGCGCCACAACCCGCAGTTCGAGGGTGATGCATTGCGGGCGAGCCTCGAGGCTGCGGGCTTGACGTACCGCTGGGCCAGGGAGCTAGGCGGCCTGCGGCACGCGCACAAGGAGAGCATCAACGGGGCGTGGCGCAACTCGTCGTTCCGTGGTTACGCCGACTACATGCAGACCGCTGAGTTCGCGGCCGCGGTTACCGAGTTGGTGAGCGCTGGCGCGGGCAACGACCTCGTGATCATGTGCGCGGAGGCCGTGCCGTGGCGCTGCCACCGCTCGCTGATCGGCGACGCGCTGCTGGTCAGGGGAGTCAAGGTCGAGGACATCATGTCGGCAAGTAAGGCGACGCCGCACGAGCTGACGCGGTTCGCGGTGGTCGACGGCCTCACCATCACTTACCCGCCGACGGAAGCGGGTGCTTGAGCGGGGTTAGAGGCGCTCGAAGACGATGATGCCAGCGTCAACGTCGGCTTGCGAGACCCTGAAGCCCGCGCTCGCCCACGAGCGCCCCTGTGGGGTGTCCGAGTTGGCCCAGAAGGTGCGGAACTTCCGCGCTGACGTGGGGAGAGCGGCGCCCAACAGCCCGTCTACCTGGTCGAGGGTGAGCTGCGTACGGTTGCCCTGCGTGCGGGCAAGGTGCTCTGCCAGCGGCAAGTAACGGCGACCGCTGCCCTTTGGCCTGCCGCGATTGCTGGCGGCTTTCGGCTCGGCTGCCTGCTGGCCCGCGTGGTACCAGCGTCCCATGAGTGAGTAGAATTCGGCCACCCTGGCGCGCGGGATCAGGACCTCTACTAGGACCTTGTCGTCTGATTCGTGCATGTCCTGCCTCCTATTGGTTACCCCCGCTTGGCCACAGGCCCCCACGCAATAGCACGCGGGGATTTGTGGTGTGTCCTCACATATACCACGCTAGTATTGTCTTAGACGAGGCCGCCAGGGTGGTGCTCGGTGCGGTTCGGTGTCTTCGTAACCTATTTGGCATTATTTCCTTGTAGAGCTAGCGGCTGCGCGCTGGTCGGCGCGGAGCGGTATTGACTTCACCCTCGGACCCTCCTAAGCTTTGAAAGTGGTTTTGTAAAGCCCTTAGGAGAAGCCGTGCTCCACCTGGCAGCAACGAGTAGCGCGCCACTTCTCACCAAGTTCCTCGCTCGGATACGGTTGAAAACGTGGGAGCAGACCGCATGCTGAAGCGCCTGCGAAAGGCACGAACCCGCCTCTACCTTGCGGAGTTGGCTCGTGCCGGCGCCTGGACGCTCGTTGTATTGGCACTTGCGGGCAGCGCCTTGACGATCGCCAGCAGACTCGACCTGTTCAGGCTCCCTCCGGTTCTTGCCTGGGTGGTGGCGGTGCTCGCTTGCACCGTTGCCGCACTCGTCGCCTGGCGCAAGACGCCTGACTTGCCAGGCACCGCCCGCGCAGTAGAGCGGCACTTCGGCCTCGACGAACGGCTTAGCACCAGCCTCGAACTGGGCGGGCGCCGAGACGCTCTCGCCGAAGCCCTGCGCGCGGACGCCGAACGGCACGCCGAGGGGTTGGTGTTCGCCCGCTTCGGGGTGCCGCGCCTCGGTCGCCCTGAAGGTTGGGTGCTGGTGGCTGCGGCCGTCGCCACCCTGCTCGCCATGTTCGTGCCGCTGAGGCCACCGAGTGCACCGGCCCTGGCCGCTGGCCAGAACGCGGGCGCGCCCGGCGCCGCACCGGCTGCGGCCCAGCGCGAGTTCGTGCGTCAGGCCGTCGCCCAGGTGCAGGCCGCAGCGCCCGCCAGCAGCGCTGCCCAGGACGTGCGCACCAACAAGGGACCAGGGACCGCGCGGCAAGCCAGCGAAGGCAGCAGCCAAGTGAACGCGTCAGCCACGATGGCAGGGGCGAGTGCTGGCCCGGTCAGCGCCACGACCCCGACCACCGTCGAGCGCGTACTCGACGAGGTAAGCACGGCGGTAAGCGGCGCACCTGCCAGCGCGAACCGCGCGGCGCCAGCGGCGCCGTTGGCCGACGACGCGCCGCTGTCCGTCCGCAACGACGGGAGCACGAACCCCAGCTACAACCAACCGTCGGCCCGCGACCAAGAGTTGAGAGACTACGGTCGCCGCCGCGAACTGGCAAGCAACCCGGGCGGCGGGAGCGGCGATCCCGTCGCCATGGTCGACGCGGCCGTCGCCGGCGACGCCACGGCAGGCTTCGAAGGCGCGGCAGGCAATACCCTGCCGGCCGGTCCAGAGGCCAGCTCCGAGCTGAACGTCCCAAGCGTGACGGACGCTTCAGGCCGCCGCGTGCGGCTCGAGCGCTTACCGGACGACATCGACACGACGGGCCTCGGCGCTGCGCCAACCTGGGTCGAGTTCGTAGCCGCGCCTGAGCCGATCGTCTCGCGCGAGGCCGCGGCGTCCCCCGCCGACCTAGAGTTCCTGAGCCGCTACCGCTCACCAACCGAAGGGGCAAGCGAGTGACGTTCCTAGCGCCAGGCTGGCTGGCACTCCTCCTCCTGGCCGCCCCGATCTTGTTGCTGCACATGCGGCGCAGGCGGCGCGTTACCGTCTCTAGCCTGCTGCTATGGCAAGGAGTAGCCGGCCTACCGCGGCCAAGTCACGCGCTGCACAAACCGCCTGTGAGCGCCGCGTTGCTCCTGCAGCTGCTGGCGCTCCTCTTGACGGCGCTCGTCATGGCGCGGCCGGTGCTTGGCAACGCAGGCGCCGACCACGTGATCTTGTTGCTAGACGCCGGCGCCGGTCAGGACGACGCGCGCTTCGCCGCCACCGTTGCCGAGGCGCAGCGCGCCGTGCGCGCGGCCGCCGTGAGTGAGGGCGCCGAGTGGTCGCTCGTGCTCGTTACGGAGCAGCCGCGGCCGTTGGCGGTGCGCTGGCCAGCAGCGAGCACGACCCCGGCCGACATCGGCGAAGCCCTCGCTGCCGCGTCGGGCGCGCCCGACTGGCGCCAGGCCGCGCTCCTCGCCCAGCGCCTAGCCGCTGACGGTGAGCCTGGCGACGCGACTGGCACTACGCGCATCTTGCTCATCGGGCCCAGCGCGCCTGGTGCGGAGCTGGCGCGAGAAGTGCTACCCCAGGCCGAACTCGTGGCGGTGCCGGGCGGCCCAACGGAGGCGTTCGCCGCGGCGCGCGTCACCCCCTCGGGGGGCGCTTGGCAAGTGAGTGGCACGGTGGTCGGGCTGCCCGAGCCGCAAGATGGCGCTGCGGCGAGGACGGTGGCGCTCGGTGTTGCCCAACTGAATGGCGCAGGCGTGACCGAACGCAGCACGACGGTCGAAGTCGTGTTGGAGCCAACG
Organism: uncultured Trueperaceae bacterium; assembly: GCA_937907415.1. The sequence continues at coordinate 42,387 of CALCHY010000229.1, read as the reverse complement.
GCGACCGGTGCCCTGGCTGGCGACTTCGACCTCGCGCTGGACTTAGGACCCGACACCGCGCCGGCCACGCTAGTCCTCTCACTCGGAGAGAACCACGCCTCGTTCGTGCTGCACGCGGAGCCGGCGACGCTGCGCGTCCTGTACCACGGGCCGGGCAACGCGCCGCTCGTGAATGCGCTGCTCGCCCTGCCGTTCGTCGAGCTGACGAGGCTGCCTGTCACGGCAGGCTTCCCGCAGGACGCGGACGCTTACGACCTCGTGATCCTCGACCGCGTTGTCGTCGAGGAGACGCCAGCCACGAGCACCTGGTGGCTCGGTTCGGCGCGGCTGACTACAGACCCGGAACCTGAGCAGCTCGAGGCGCAACGAGCCACGACCTGGACGCCACACCCGTTGACCGCGGGCGTCGACTGGGCGAACCTCGCCTTCGGGACGGCATGGCGCGTTGACGCCCTCCCCGGCGCGACCGTGTTGGTGAGCGGCTCCGCGGGACCGATCTTGCAGGCCCGCACCACCAGCGCTGGACTGGAACTGCGGCTGAACAGCGACATCGCCGCCTCCGACTGGCCGGCCACCAACAGCTTCCCCCTCTTCGTACGCGACCTGCTCGAGCTGGTGAGACCCAACGCGGGGGCGTTCGTCGAGGCGCCGTGCTTCGTCGGTCTGGAGTGCCGCCTCCCGGCTGGCACCATCGGCGTTACCGACCCACGCGGACGCGCCAGCGCCTTGGGCCGCCTTGACTACGCTGGCACCGAACTAGTTGCGGCGACGTTCATGCCGGAGGTCGCGGGCGTCAACCTGCTAACCGGTGCTCATGGCGTGACGAGGCCGCTGGCGGTCAACGCCTTCCAGGCGCGCGTCGAGCCGCCTGCTACAGCGGCCACGACTGCGATGAGGACGCCGTTCGATCTGCGCCTCGCCCTGCTCGTGACCCTCATCGGCGTACTCATGGCCGAGGCCGTGGTGGCGGTGCGCGCGCAGGCGGGAGCGCGGCGCGCGGCGCTGCTGGCTACCAGAGCGGCGGTCCTGGTGCTGCTCGGCGTGGCGGCTGCTGGCGTGAGGCTGCCACTGCCAACCCACTCCGGTCGGCTCGTGGTGGTAGCGCCTCATGCCGCCGACGTCGAGCTTGCTGCCATGCCGGAAGCGCGCCTCGTCAGCTTGGGCGCGCAGCACTCGGACCTCGAGGCGGCCGTCGACGTTGCCGCTGCCCTTGTGCCTCCCGGCACGCCAGCGCGGTTGGTCGTGGCCGGCGCCGCCAGCGAGACGCGCGGCGACGTGACGCGGGCGGGCGCCAGGACAACGGGCCGCGGCATGAGCATTGACTCGCTGTCCTTGCCGCTCGCGGCGGAGACGGACGCGCTCGTCAGGTCCGTAACGGCCCCCGTGAGCGTCTTGGCGGGCGACCGCTTCGAACTGCACGCCATCGTGCACTTGGCTTCGGGGTCCACTGCTGCCGCGCACGAATGGCCGGCTAGCGTAAGCACTTACCGTGACGGCGAGTTGATCGACACGCAGGAAGTAACCCTGCTGCCCGGCGACAACCGGGTGAGCGTCGAGGCCATGGAGGCCGCGGCGGGCGCTTACTACTACGAGGTCGCGGTGACGACCGCCGCCGACGCAGAGCCAGCTAACGACCGCTACGGCACGGTCGTGACCGTGGGGCGGGCCCCGCGCGTACTGCTCGTTGCCGGCGCTCCCGACTGGGCGCAAGTCCTGGTCGGCGCCCTTGACACCCAGGGCCTACAGGTGAGCGTAGTGGCGCCGGAGGTCGCGCCGGCCGCCGCGCACGAGTTCGGCGCCTACGGCGCGGTAGTGCTCATGAACGTGCCTGCCGTCGCCCTCACCACGCAACAGCAGCTCGCGCTCGAAGCGGCCGTGCATGACGGCGGCGTGACCCTCCTGCTGCTCGGTGGCGAGAACGCCTTCGGCCCGGGAGGTTACTACGAGACGCCGCTCGAGCGCCTCTCACCGACCTCGAGCCTCGTGCCCCGCGAGGCGCCGGAGCTGGCGCTGGCCTTCGTGCTAGACCGCTCGAACAGCATGCGGCAGTACGCGGGCGATCAAGTGCGCCTCGACATCGCCAAGGTCGCCGCCCTGCGCGCCAACGAGTTGCTGCCAGAGGGCGCGCGCAGCAGCCTCATCGTGTTCGACTCCACGGCGCGGACGCTCGTGCCGCTCGGGCTAGCCGCGGACGACGAGGAGTTCCGGAAGGCCATCCTCGAGCTAGAGCCGCGAGGCGGCACTAACCTCTACCCCGCGCTGGTAGCGGCGTACGAGGTGCTAGCGGACGCTGGGGCCGCCCAGGCGACGGTCATGGTCATGAGCGACGGCCTCTCGTTGCCCGGCGACTTCGAGGGCGTGCTCGCGCTCATGCGGGAGCGCAACATCACGGTGTCCACCATCGCCATCGGGCCGGAAGCCGATGGCGAGCAGCTGCGCGAAGTGGCGCGCCTCGGCGGCGGCACCTTCCACTCGAGCGTAGATTTCGCGGCGCTGCCGAGCATCATGGCTCACGAGGTCCTCCTGCAAGCAGGCGAGTTGACGGAAGAACGCAACACGGTACCGGCCTGGCACGACCGGCGCGCGCCGTTCCTGCGCGCATGGCCAGACGAACTACCGCCCGTGGCTGGCTACGTGCCGACCTCAGTGAAGCCAGAGGCAACGCTGCACCTGTCGGTAACCAACGACGAGGGCGAGGTGATGCCGCTGCTCGCCAGCTGGCATCACGGGGCGGGTGAGGTCGTGGCGTTCACGAGCCACGCCGCTGGCTCCTGGACAAGCTCGTGGCTTGGCGAGGACGGCTACCCCCAGCTGTGGGCGCACTTGCTCAGGCAACTGGCCGTGGCCCTAGCAGAAGAAGGGCCGGTCCTCCACCTGACGCGCGACGGTGACCTGCTTACGGTCGCGGCCACCTCCCCGGACGTGGTGCTAACTGACCCTGACGGCACCGCCCGCGCGCTTGACGCCCGCGCCGTCGGTCAAGAGGGCTTTGTAGCCACGGCGCTACTAGATGAAGTCGGCGACTACCTGATCAGTGCAGGCGGCGCCAGCGCCACGCTGAGCGTGCCGTACCCGGCGGTGCTCGACCGCGGGTTGGTCAACCCCATGCTCCTGCCAGCCCTAGCCCGCGCGACTGGCGGCCGTGAACTGGCGAGCCTCGCGGACGTCGGCCAGGTGGCCAGGTGGCACTGGCAACGCGCGCCGGCCTGGCCGTGGCTGACGGTCGCCGCGCTGATGGTGCTGCTACTCGAACTCACGGGGCGCTACGCCCCCGACCTACTGCCGAGAACCCGAACCCGGAAGGACTGATGCAGTTGCCAACTGAAGTTAGCGTCACCCCGAACATCGACCAAGCCGCCCTCGACAAGGCCCTGGCGGGACTGCAGCGCCTACGCCACGAGATCGGCCGCGTGGTGCTCGGACAGGAAGAAGTCGTCGATCAGCTACTGATCGGGCTAGTGTCCGGCGGCCACGTGCTCCTCGAGGGGGCTCCAGGTCTTGGCAAGACGCTGTTGGTGCGCACCGTGTCCGTGGCCGCCGGCCTGCAGTTCGCGCGCGTGCAGTTCACGCCGGACCTCATGCCGGCGGACGTGACGGGCACCATGGTGCTCCTGCGTGACGAGCAGGGCAGTGGGCGCCTCGAGTTCCAGCCTGGCCCCATCTTCACGCAACTCCTGTTGGCTGACGAGATCAACCGCGCCACGCCCAAGACGCAGTCCGCGCTCCTCGAGGCCATGCAGGAACATACGGTCACGGCCGCTGGCCGCACCTGGCCACTGCCGCGCCCGTTCTTCGTGCTTGCCACGCAGAACCCCATCGAGCTGGAAGGCACCTACTTGCTGCCGGAGGCGCAGCTGGACCGCTTCCTCGTCAAGATCGTCATGCCACTGCCGACCGAAGACGTGATGGACGCCATCCTCGACCAGACCACCGGCCAGGGCCTCGCCACGCCGGAGCACGTGCTCGACGCCGAGGACATCTTGGCGCTGCAGCGGCTCGTGCGTGACGTTCCCGTCGCCGCCCACGTGCGGCGCGGAGTCGCGCGCTTCCTCCTCGCCACCCACCCAGAGGGGGAGACCGCCAGTTCCGAGGTGAAGCGCTACGTGCGCTTCGGCGTCAGCCCGCGCGGCGGGCAATCGCTGCTGCTCGCTTCCAAGGCGCACGCCTTGCTGCGGGGGCGCTACAACGTCAGCTTCGAGGACCTGCGCGCCATGTTGCGGCCGACGCTGCGCCACCGCTTCCAGTTGAACTTCGAGGGCGAGGCGGACCCTAACGTGAACGCAGAACGGCTACTCGAGCAGGTATTCGAGCGTCACGTGCTCGCCAAGTAAGACAGTGGACGTCACCCCAGCGCCACAACTACTGCAGCGCCTCACGCGCAGACGCCTCAGCGCACCGCGCGCCGCGACCTTCGGCGGCGTGGGTGAGCACCGCTCGAGCACGCTGGGCCCTGGCCTCGAGTTCGCGGAGCACCGCGCCTACCAGCCGGGCGATGACCTCAGGCGCGTGGACCCGTTCGTCGAGGCGCGCTCAGGCGAGCTGTTCGTGCGCGAGGGAGACGTCCTCGAGCAGTTGGCCGTGACGGTGGTGGTCGACATGAGCGCCTCCATGGCGCACGGCGATCCGGAGAAGTCGTTGCTGGCGCGGCGCGTGGCGGCGGCGCTCGCGTACGTTGCTCTGGCCGGCAGCGACCGCGTGCGGCTCGCCGCCTTCACGGGCCGCGGCCTGCAGTGGAGCCCGCGAGGGGGCAGCGTCCGCGCCGCTCCGCCGCTGTTCGACTGGTTGGCCGGGTTGGAGGCGCGCGGCGCCGTCGATTTCGGGAGCGCCGCCAAGGCCTTAGCCGCGCGCCTCCCTCGGCCAGGTCTATGCATCGTGGTTAGCGATTGGCTGTTCACCACGCCGGAGACGGGCTTGGGCATCCTGCGGGCGGCTAGGCAGGAGGTCGTCGGCGTGCAGGTCTGCTCGCCAGCAGAACTCGACCCGGCCAGCTTGGGGAGCGGCACCCTCACCCTGCAGGACGCGGAGTCTGGCTCCGAACTGAACATCGCCCTAACAGACGCCGCGCTCGAGACCTACGCGCAGAACCTTGAGCGCTGGCAAGCCGACCTCAAGTCGCTCTTCTTGCGCTACGGCGGTACGTGGCTGCAGGCACGGTCGGATGACGACGTCGAGGCGCTGCTCTTCAAGGAGTGGGCCCCGCACGGTCTCGTGCGCTGAGTGGGTGTGGCGTTTGACATGCCGAACCAAGCGCGGTATCTCTGCTACACACGAACGCAGTAGAGCGCTAAGGGGGCGCAAGTGCGACTGAACCGGGAAAGGGAGGGCGTGCGCGAGGGGAATCGCCGCGCCATCTACCACTGTCTCCTCGAGAGGTATGGCGAGGCGCTCTCGCGTCACGACCTCTGCCAGGCGACCGGCCTCAGCCACCCTACGGTCGGGACGATCCTCCAGGAGTTCGGACAGTTGGGCATCTGTAAGCCGGTCGGGCACAGCACGGCGCGGGGCGGACGCCCAGCGCAACTCATCGACTTCAACGCGGCGGCCGCCTGCGTCTTAGCTGTTGACCTTTCCGAGGCCAACCCACGCGCCGCGCTCTTCGACTTGGCTGGGCGGGTGCTCGCCCGCGACTCGGCGCCTGACGTCCTGGCGGCGGATAAAGACGAGCTGTTCAGCTGGCTTGGCGGGCTGCTCGACTCGTGGTCGGCGGCTAACGCCATCGGTCGGCTGGCGGTTGCGTTGCCTGGCGTCGTGGCGGCGCGGGCTAGCACCGTGCGCTACGCCCCGGCCCTCGGCTGGCACGATTATCCCCTAGGGGCCGTGCTCGAGGAGCAGTTCGGTTACGCTGTCACGCTCGAGAACGACGTGAACGCCTTGGCGACGGCCGAGCTCCGTTTCGGGGCGGTGGCTGGCCGCTCGAGCGCGCTCTTCCTCGCCCTGACGACGGGCGTTGGCATGGGCGTCGCCCTCGATGGGCGCATCTACCGCGGCAGCCACTCGGCGGCAGGGGAGATCGGTTACGGCGCAGTAGCTCAGGTGGACAGACTGGCTAACCCGAGCCTCAACCAGCCAGGCCAACTGGAAGCGCACTTGCAGGCGTTGAGGGCGCAGGTCGTAGTTGACGGCCGTGTGACGTTGACTACGAGCGCGGCGCGGCGAGCGTTCGCGGAGCTGGCGACGGACCTGGCAGTGGTGCTGCAGAACGCCGTCTGCTTGCTCGACCCTGAGTTGCTGGTGGTGTCGTGGCCCGCCGACGTCGAGCACGAGCTAGTACGCGAGTTGCGCGAACGCTTGAGCCCGCCGTTGCCGCTCGAGGTCGTGCCGGTGGCGCTCGGACCGGAGGCGGCGCTGCGTGGCGTTGCGCACCTCGCGATAGACCAGCTGGAGGATTCCTTCACCTTGTTGGAGCTGCCCGTGCGCTGTTGACGGCCGCCGACTGGCGGGTCGCGCACCTGTGTACCACTCACCTGACATCCGGTTGACAAGGCCGCGAACGCTGACATACGCTGCCTTTCGTAGGTAGTTTACAAAGCCCATTGCTAAAGGGGTTATCTAGCCCTCTCCCGTTCGACCGCAACGATCTGCTTAGCTACCGGCACTAGTCCGAAGCCGTGGAGGTGATTGTTCAGGGACCGAGAAGCAACGTTCATGCTCCGTCGATAGACCCGCAAGGCCGCCCGCCAACGCGCGTCACAGGCTCACGCTCAGCGCCCCACCTGGAGGCACAGACTAGATGCATAACAAGCCCAAGCGTTCTTACTCATCCTTCCTGCGCACGGTAATCGTTTCGCTGCTGGCCCTCGCCATCGCGGCGGCGTCAGCGCAAAGCCGCACCGACGCACGCGTGCCCGAGCAGGAAAAGCACCGCGGCATCGTCGAGCTCTACGAAGCCCTCACGCCCCTGAAGTCCGTCGCGTCGTTCATGACCGTCGGCGCGCACCCTGACGACGAGCGCTCGAGCCAGATCGCGCTCCTCTCGCGCGGCATGGGCGTACGCAGCATCACCGTCACCGCCAACCGCGGTGAGGGTGGCCAGAACTCCATCGGCACCGAGTACCGCCAGGCCCTCGGCGTTCTCCGCAGCCGCGAGATGGAAGAAGCTAGCGCCGCCTTCAACGTCGAACTCTTCTTCCTCAGCGAGAGCTTCGACGACCCCATCTACGACTTCCGTTTCTCCAAGTCCGCCGTCGAGACCCTCGAGATCTGGGGCGAAGACGTGATGATGGAGAAGCTCGTCCGCGCCATCCGCCAGAGCCGCCCAGACGTCATCTTCACCAACTTCCAGAACGTCTTCGGGCAGCACGGCAACCACCGCGCCATGGCTTACGCCGCCGAGACCGCCTTCGCGCTTGCCGCCGACCCCAACGCCTTCCCGCAGCACCTCGAGATGGGCCTCGAGCCTTGGCAGGCTGCCAAGTTCTACCTCCCGAGCGGCAAGGGCAGTGGCCAGGCCGACTTCGAACTCGAAGCGACCCTCACCATCCCGACCGGCGGCTACGACCAGTTCTTCGGCGCCACCTACGAGCAGCTCGGGCAGCAGTCCCGCGCCTACCACCGCAGCCAGGACATGGGCAGCTGGGCCGACGAGCGCGCCAGCAACTCGAACCTCCACCTCGTCCAGTCGTTCGTGACCGACGCCGAGACCGACACCTCGCTCTTCGCTGGTATCCCCTACACCGTCGGTGACCTCGCCGCCAACGTCGCCAACGCCACGGTCGCCGGTCTCCTGACCGACAGCCAGGCCGCCATCGACCGCGCCCTCGCCGCGTTCCCCGACTTCTCCGCCGTGCAGGGCCACCTCACCGTTGCGATCGCCACCGTGCGCGCCGCCCGCGCCACCTTGGCCACCGTCAGCGACGTCGACGCCGCTGTCGCCAGCGACGTAGACTTCCGCCTCGCGCAGAAGGAAGTCGAACTCCAGGCCGCCAGCCGCAAGGCCCTATCGCTCGTCACGCGCGTCGTGGCCGCCAACCCAGAACTCACCCGCGGCGGCAGCACCGAAGTGACCGTCAGCGCCTACCTCGGCGGTAACGTCAACGCCGAGAACGTCACCTTCGACGTCGTCGCCCCAGCCGGCTGGACCGTCGAGGCCAAGGAAGCCGTCGAGCCAGCTACCCTCAGCAACGGCCAGACCGCCAAGCAGGTCTTCATCGTCACCGTTCCGGCCGACGCCCCCTACTACAACCCCTACCGCCGCAACGTCAGCCCGTTCCACGCGGACGGCGACGTCTACGGCGTCATCAGCTACGAAGTCGACGGCGTGCCGTTCCAAGTGACGGTCGACTCGCGTGAGATCATCGGCGTACTGCCAGACGTCTCCCTGCGCGTCACCCCCGAGAACCTCGTCTACAACTTCCTCAGCCCGTCCGAACTCACCATGAGCGTCGCCGCCACGAACTACGTCGACGGCCCCGCTGAGACGGTCCTCACCGTCAACGCCCCTGAAGGCTGGACGGTCGAGCCCGCCTCCGTCACCCTCAGCTTCAACCGCAAGGGTGACGCCCGCGGCGCCACCTTCACGCTCGTCCCAGGCGAAGGCCTCACCGAAGGCTCCTACGACTTCTCCGTAAGCGCTTCCGGCGACGCCAACAGCACCGATTACACCCGCGTCATCAGCTACGAGCACGTCGGCAAGACCTACCTCGTCAGCGCCGCTACCGCCAACGTCAAGGCGCTCGAGGTCGCGTTCGACCCCGCCCTGCGCATCGGTTACGTGGACGGCGGCTCCGACATCGTCTACCAGGGCCTCCGCCAGATCGGCATGAACGTCGACCTCCTCACCGAGGACGACCTTACGACCGGTGACCTCGGCAAGTACGACTCGATCGCCGTGGGCATCTACTCCTACCGCGCCCGCCCCGACCTGTTCGCCGCCAACGAGCGCCTCATGCAGTGGGTCGAAGATGGTGGCAACCTGCTCGTCCAGTACCACCGCCCGGCAGACGCCTGGGATCCCGAGACCGTGCCGCCATACGAGATCCAACTCGGCCGTGTCTCCCTCCTCTCGCGCGTGACCGCAGCGGACGGCGAAGTCGAGTTCCTCGACCCGACCAACCCGATCATGACCACGCCGAACACCCTAAGCAGCGCCGACTTCGACAACTGGGTCAAGGAGCGCGGCCTCTACTTCGCCCAGGAGTGGGACGAGCACTACACCCCGCTCTTCAGCGTCACGGACGCCCAGTGGCCAGACACCTGGGATGAGCTGCCGTTCCTCGGCTCCATGCTCACCACCAACGTCGGCAAGGGCCGCTACACCTACACGAGCCTCGTGCTGCACACGCAGATCGAGAACAACGTGCCGGGCGCATACCGCATCTACGCCAACCTCCTCACCCCGCCAGCTGCGGAGTAAGCACTGACAGCGGCTTGAGCCGCGAGTAAGCAACAGCGAACCGCCAGCCCAACTCGGGCTGGCGGTTCGGTTTGGATCGGTTTAGGATCCGGCGGCCCCTATAACCGCCCTATAACTAACGTCCGGTGAACATGCTGCATGCCACTCAGCCAGGACCACTCGGATGGGCCCGTGAAGGGTGCGTCGTCGGGGCAGGAACCACCTGCCGTCTCTTACCACGTCTGCCCGTGCTGCCTGCGCGCTACGCCCGCGACGGTGGGGGAGAACTTCTGCCCTAACGACGGCGCGCGGATGCTCACTGGTTGCCCGCGCTGCGGTTCCGCGATCCTTGCGCCGTTCGGTGAGTTCTGCGCGAACTGCGGCGCCCAACTTGCTGACGAGGGGTAGCTTGGCGGCTCCCTCGCTGCCGCTGGCCTCCTGCGTATAATCGCTGGCGAGTTGCCATTTTCCGGGGGTGCGAGGCCCCATGCAGGACCTTAGGTTGGTGGAGCTGACCGACAAGTTGCGGGGGGCGATCGCCGGTCGTTCCGGCGTGGCGTTAGCGTTGCTCGGCGGGCCCGGCATCGGGAAGTCGTGGCTTGCTACGCAAGCGTTGGCGCAGTTGGCGTGCCGTTCCGCGAGTTGCTCGGCAACGTGGCCGTTGGCGCAGATCGTCGCGGCGCTACCGGCCTCCCCCAAGTTGGCTTCCTGGGCGCAAGGCACCCTTGACGCCGCCGCCGACGCCCAGCAGGTAGAGACGGGGGCGTTGGTCGCCGCGGTGAACGCGCTGCTCAAGCAGCTGGCGCCGTTCGTGCTGCACCTCGACGACTTTCAGGACGCCCAACCGGACGTGAGCAGCTTCGCCGTTCAGCTAGCCGACGGCGTGAAGCGCCTTCGTGGGGTCGTGCTCGTGGTGGGCAGCAGGCACGAGGCTCCTCCAACCTTCGACCAGGTATGGCTCGAGCCTCTGGGCGAGGAGTCCGCCACCGCGCTGCTCGAGGCAACGGCTGGCGGGCAACTCCCCGCGCCAGCGTGCGCCTGGATCTTCGCGCGCGCGGCAGGCAACCCACTATTCACGCTCGAGTACTTGAGGCAGTTGAGCCGCGCCGGGCACTTGTGGAGCGACGGCCGCCGCTGGAACTGGCGCGAACCCGCGCCCGCCTTGCGGCCGCCGCGTGTTGGCGCGGTCATCGAGCACATGGTTGCGAACGCCAAGGCCTTGGGTGAGGGGGCGGCGGCGCTGATCGAGGCGCGCGCGGTGCTACCCGCCGGACCCTTGGACGCTGGTTTGTGGGCGGTGGTGGCGGACGTCAGCCCCGAGGTGCTGGCCGCTGCGTCCGAGCGGCTCGTGCGCCAGGGGGTGCTGCGCGGCGGCGACTTCGCGCATGGACTGGTGCGCGACGTGGCGCGAGCCGCTCTGAGTGCGCCGCGCCTCCGCGAGTTGGCGCTGCGCGCCTTAGCTGCGTTGCGCCACGACCCGGTCGCGGCGGCGCCGTTCGTCGACGCCGCCGGACTGACTGGCACGAACGCGCTGGAGCTGCTGATGGCCGCGGTCGCGGCGGCGCCGAACAAGGTGGCCGCCGCCCGCCTGCGCGCAGCAGCTAGCAGGCATGCGGTGGGCGCGGAGCGGGCGCGCTTGGCGTTCGAGGCGGGCTTGGTGCTCGTGAACGTCGACTTCGACGCGGCACTAGCCCTCCTAGGAACGGCGGCTGCCGAACCGACGGCCGACGTGGAGATGGTGACGAGCTACGCTCACGCGCTGGCGGGCACCGGGCAGCTTGACGAGGTGCGCGAGTTGGCGGAGGAGTATCGACGCCGAGGTGCCAGCGAGGCCGCCGTTGCTGGCCTGCTCCTCACGAGCTACAACGCGGCCGGGCGCCACGGCGAAGCCCTCGAGCTCTGGAACGCCTACCCGGAGTTGCAGGCGGCGAGCAACGCGAGTTGGCTGCGGGCCGCTGCCGCATCGGCGTTGGCAAGTGGCGGCATGGAGTTGGCAACTGAACTCCTCGACCGCGGCATCGGCCTCCCGACGGTCAGCCGTGAGTTGCGCTGCGAGTTCCTCTCCGTCAAGGCCCTAACCGCCTTCCACCGCGGCGATTACAACGTTGCTCTCACCACCATCGCGGAGGCGGCGCATGACCTGCAGGAGCTCGGTTCCCTGCGCGCGCTCAGCACGGTGCGGCTCAACCAGGCGGCGTTCTTCAAGCAGTTGGGGCGTTACGCAGAGATGAACGACGCCCTCGAGGAGTGCCTCTCGCTGCGAAGGTCTGGGAGCGAGGGGCGCTCTTACGCCTTCGCGCAGGCCGCGCTCGCTGAGCTGCGCATCGACCAGGGCCGCTTCGAGGAGGCCGACGACCTCCTCATCGAGGCGCTCGAGACGCTTGAGCTCTACGGGCCGTCGCGCTTCCTCATCAACACCATCGCCATGACGAGCTCCCTGCACCTCGCGAAAGGCGACTACGTCACGGCGGTCAGCTTCGGTGAACGCGCGTTGCTCCTCGCTCGCGAGGCTGGGGCTCCGCGCCTCGTCCGCGAGATCCTCTTCGACGCGGCTTCTGCCAACGCTCGGCTAGGCAACGCCGCGGCGGCCCAGGCGCAGGCGGACGAGATGGCCGCGCTCGGGGCGGCGGCTGGCGCCTCCCCCGCCGACGACTGCCGGACGCAGTGGGTGACGGGACTTACGTTGGAGGCACAAGGCGCGCGCCAGGCGGCTGCCGAGGCGCTGGCGGGGGCGTTGGCGGCCGCCAGGCAGGGCGGGCAAGAGCTGGAGGCCAACAAGATCGCCATCGACCTTGGCCGCGTGACGAAGAACCCGCGCGTGGCTACCGAGGCGCTGGCGTGGTTCGACGAGCACGGCCTCGGGTTGGGCCGCATCTTGGTAGCTCGGGCCTTCCCGCGGTCAGCCGCGGCGCCAGTCGCGGTCGGCCACGTTACCGAAGCTGAGCGCCGCCTCGAGGTGCTCGGTGAGATGCGCCTCGGCCCACGCGGCGCCCCGCAGGGAGTGAAGGGCGAGCAGCGCAGGCGCCTGCTAGCGCTACTGCTCCTCGCACGCCTGGCCGGAGAGCCGGGAGTGAGTGACCTGCGGCTTAGCGACGCCCTCTACCCGCAGCGCCAAGACGCAGGCGCACACAGCGACCTCAAACAGCTCGTGTATCAGGTCAGGCGCAAGTACGGGCAGCAGGTCGTGGCACGCACGGGTGAGGGCTACGCGCTTGGCGCGGCGGTCAAGTCCGATGTCGAGGAGTTCCTGGCCGCCACGGCGGAGCCAGGGCAGGGTGCGGCCCTGCTAGCCTGGCGCGGGCCGTTCCTCCAAGACGCACCAGAAGTCGAGGCTGGCGCGCTCGCTGCGCTCGTCACCGACCGCGCCGTGGAGTTGGCGTCAGCCAGCGCCAGCGAACACCCTGACTCGTGCGCGCGCTTGGCGCGCTGGCTGCAGGAGGCGGCGCCTTACGACGAGGCGCTAGTGGCGCTTGAGGTCCGCGCCCACCTCCACAAGGATGACGGGCACGGCGCCAGCGCTGCTCTCGAGCGTGCGCGGCGGCGCTTCGAGGAAGTCGGCGTCGAGTTGCCCGCCACCCCGGCCGCGCTCGTCACGGGGCTGCGGCGTGGGCGCTAGGCGCGCACCTATGCCTGGCCGCAAGCGCGAGGGTTCAGCTGTAGTACACGCCGATGGGCTTGCCGCCGATGTTCTGCACGTGGACGTCCACGTCGTAGATGGCCCGCAGCGCGTGCGGCGTCATTACCTCGTCGACGACCGCGTGCTGGATGATGCGCCCGTCCTTCATGGCGACGATGGTGTCCGCGTACGACGCGGCGAAGTTGATGTCGTGCAGCACGATGACGACCGACTTGCCTAGGTCCTGGGCCACGCCCCGCATGCGCTTCATCATGGCGACGGCGTGGCGCATGTCTAGGCTTGCGAGGGGCTCGTCCAGCAGCACGTAGTCGGTGCCTTGACACAAGACCATGGCCACGAACGCGCGTTGGCGCTGGCCGCCGGAGAGTTCGTCAAGGAAACGGTTGCGCAGGTCGCCAAGCTCGAGGTACTCGATGGCGTTCTCGACGTGCCTGCGGTCCTCCATGGTCGGCCGCCCGTGCGAGTGGGGGTAGCGGCCGAAGGTGACTAGGTCCTCGACGGTGAGGCGCACGGCAAGGTGGTTGTCCTGCTTGAGGATGGCGACCTTCTTGGCGAAGTCGGCTTGCTTCATGCCCGTGGTTGGCACGCCGTCTATCGTCACGACGCCGCTGTCCGGCTTGAGCAGGCGCCCGATCAGCGACAGGAGGGTCGATTTGCCTGCGCCGTTCGGGCCGATCATGGCCGTGATGCCGCCGCGCGGTATCTCGACGCTCACCTCGTCGAGAACGACCGTATTGCCATAACGTTTGGTGAGGTTCTGTGCGGTGATCATCTGACTACACCTCTTAACACGAGATAGATGAAGAGTAGGCCTCCTACGAACTCGACGATGACCGAGAGGCTGGTGCCCAGGCCGAGCATGCGCTCGAGCACCGTCTGCCCGAGGATGAGCACGACGGCGGCAAGGAGCGCGGCGGCTGGCAGGATGACCTGGTGACGGTACGAGCGCACCAGGGCGTAGGCGAGGTTCGCCACCACCAACCCGAAGAACGTGACTGGACCGACGAGCGCCGTCGACACGGCAACGAGCGCCGTGATGATGAGCAGCGCCTGGATGACGGTGCGGCGGTAATCGACCCCCAGCCCGATGGCCATCTCGCGGCCGAGGGCGAGGATGTCCAGCTGGTAGCGGAGGCGCCAGGCGCCGAAGAGCGCCAGCCCCACGAGGATCGCTGCTGGGGCCAGCAGCCGCGCGTCGAACGTGTTGAAGCTGGCGAAGGTCGCGTCCTGCAAGACGGCGAACGTTAGCGGGTCCATCACGCGTTGCAGCAGGCTGGTGAAGCTCCGCAGCATGACGCCAAGCACGATGCCCGCCAGCACGAGCAGGTGGAGGCTGCGGTGCCCGACTACGAACAGCCAGTAGTAGAGGGCGCCAGCGAAGATCATGAGGCCGATCGTCTCCGCGGCGAACAGCATGCGGCTGTCTAGCTGGGTGAGGCCTGCCGCGCCGAGGAAGAACGCCAGGCACGTTTGGAGCAGAACGTAGAGCGCGTCGAACCCCATTATCGATGGGGTGAGGATGCGGTTGTTCGTCACCGTTTGGAACATGACGGTCGAGGTGGCGATCGCGGTGCCGACGAGGAGCATGCCGATCACCTTGCGGCCTCGGAACTGGAGGATGAACTCCCATGAACCGCGCGCGCCCAAGGTCATGAAGAGGTAGATGGAGACGAGCACGAGCAAGCCGAGTATGACGAGCACGGCGGTTGGCGAGAACCGACCCCAGCGCCGGCGGTCGAGTTGGCGGCGGCCGACTAGCGCGCCTGCTCCCGCTTGCGGGCGGGTGCGAGTGGCTTCAGCCGACACGAGCTGACCGCCTGAAGAGGAGGAAGAGGAAGAGCGCCGCGCCGACCACGCCGATGACCGTGCCGACCGGCACCTCGTACGGGTAGCGCAGGGTGCGGCCGATGAGGTCGCATGCGAGCACGAAGCCAGCGCCGAAGATGGCGATCCACGGCACCGCGCGCCTGACGTTGTCCCCTACCAGCAGGCTGACGACGTTCGGCACTACGAGGCCGATGAACGGCACCGCGCCTACCGTAACGACGTTGACGGCCGTTACCAACGCCACGATGACGAGGCCAAGAGCCATCACGCGGCGGTAGTTGAGGCCCAAGTTCTTGGTGAACGACTCGCCCATGCCGGCCACCGTGAAGCGGTCGGCGGCGAAGTACGCAAGCGCCGTCAGGCCGCCCGCCACCCACAGGAGCTCGTAGCGGCCGCGCAGGACGCGCGAGAAGTCGCCGGTCGTCCAGCTGGCGAGGGACTGGAGGAGGTCGAAGCGGTAGGCGATGAAGGTGGTGGCTGCACCGATCACGCCGCCGAGCATGAGCCCGATCAGCGGCACCACGAGCGGCGACCTGAGCGGCGTGCGGCTGACGATCGCCATGAGGAGCGCGGTGCCCGCCAGGGCGAACGCCGCCGAGATGAGCATCTTGACCATGATGGGCGCGGCAGGCGCGAGCAGCATGGCGACGAGGATGCCGAGGCTGGCCGACTCGACCGTGCCTGCCGTGGAGGGCGCAACGAAGCGGTTGCGTGACAGGAGTTGCATGAGCAGGCCAGCGACCCCCATGGAGGCGCCTACCAGTAGCACGGCGATGGTGCGAGGCACGCGGCTGGCGAGGAGCACCAGCGCGTCGGTGCGGTTCTCGCCGCCCTCGAAGATCCCGCGCCAGGAGAGGTCGAAGACCCCCACCGTGAGGCTCAGGACGGCTAACGCCAGCACCACCAGGGCGCCGCCGGCGAGTAGCAAGCCGTGATGTCTCGCCTCACCTAACGACACGCAGGCTTACGGCAGCGCGGCGGCGAGCTCGTCGAGCATGGCGTTGAGGGAGCCGATGCCGGTGCCCGAGACGATGTACCAGTCGAACGGGTCGAGGTACACGACCTGCCCCGACTTCCAGGCCGTCGTGCGGTGCATGAGCTCGTTGTCGAGAACGGCGGCGGCGGGCTGCGCGCCTTCGGTGCCGATGGCGGCGTCGCGGTCGATCACGTACAGCCACTGCGGGTCGTGCTGCAGGAGGAACTCGAAGCTGATCGGCTCGCCGTGGGTGGCGGACTGCACGTCGTCGACGGTCGGGGTTACCCCGAGGACGCCGTAGAGGAGCGCGGCGCGGGCGTTATCTGGCGCCACGATGGTGAGGCTGCCGCCGGTGACCATGAGCAACATGCCGTCGCTGACGTTGGAGAGCGACGCGCGTACGGCCGCGATCTTGGCGTCTAGGTCGGCCAGCGCGGCCTCGCCTTCGGCTTCCTTGCCGAAGATGGCTGCCAGGGTGGTGACGTTGCGCTTGAGGTCCGCCACCAGGTCGCCGGAGGAGGTGAGGTCGATGGTTGGCGCGAGTTTCGCGAGCTCGTCGAAAGCCGGAGCGGAGCGGCCTGCCACGACCACGAGGTCGGGTTGCTCGGCGTTCACTACCTCGTAGTCAGGCTCGAAGAGAGAACCGATGGCGATGGCATTGGTCGGCGCCCACGCGGGCGCGCGTCCGTTGATCGGCGGGGCGCCGTCAACCGTGACGCCAAGCGCATGGAGGGTATCGATGGTGCCGTAGTCGTACGCGAAGACCTTCGTTGGGTTGGTTGGCACCGTCGCTTCGCCACGCGCGGTCTGTACGGTGACTGTCTGCGCGGAGGCAAGCCCGATGACCGCGGCCGTGATGGTGGCGGCGAACAGCCGCCTTAGGGTGTTGCTCATGACATCCTCCTTGCGCTCCCGGCCAGGCCGGTTGCGCGTGGGTTATCTTGGACTCGCCCGCTTGGGCTGAAGTTCTAGCATCGGTGCAGTGGCTAATCCTGAGTGAAGCACTCAGGATTAGAAGATTGCACGCCGTTGCGCGAAGTGTCAAGACCCGCCTAACCTCATTACCCGACCGGCAACGGCTTTGACCAGCCGCCTGTCGTGCGAGACGAGTAGCACGGCTCCCCGGTACTCGACCAGCAACCGCTCGAGCGCCTCGACCATCTTCAAGTCGAGGTGGTTCGTGGGTTCGTCCAACACCAGCAGTGGGGCGCGCGTGACCGCCAGGCGCGCGAGCGCCAAGCGGGTGCGCTGCCCGCCAGACAGCGTCGCGAGCGGCGCGTTCGGGTCGTTGGGTAGCCCAAGGCGCGCCAGCAGATGGTGGAGGTCCTGGCGTTGCAGCAGAGGCTGCGCCGCCCGCATGGCGTCCTCGAGGCTGACGAAGCTAGCCAACTCCGAGCCGTCCTGGGTGAGGACGAACGGGGTGTCGACCCCCAACGTCACCGTGCCTGCCGCGGGTGCCAACTCGCCCAACACGGTCTTCAACAAGCTGCTCTTGCCACTGCCGTTGGGTCCGGTGATGGCTAGCTTTTCACCGCGCCGCAACAGCAGGTCGAGGCCGCTCACGAGCGTGTGCCCACCCCGCACGACGCTCACGTCGCTGAGGCGCACGACGTCCGTTGGGCCCAGCGGCACCTCGGGTAGCGGGATGGTGGGAAGCGCGCCGTCCTCGAACGGCTTGGCCACCACCTCAAGTTTGTCGCTGCGCGCCTCGAGCGCCTTAGCGCGCCGCGCCAAGGTGCGCGCCACGTTCTCGGCCTTCGCTTTGGCCAGGATGAGTGCCTGGTTGCCGGCCCGCTTGTGGTTGAACTTGTCCGCGCTGCGGCTCTGCGAGGCGAGCCTTGCCGCCTCCTCCTCGAGGCGCTTCTTGGTGCGGACCTGCGCCTCGTACAGCCTGAGTTGGTTGGCCGACTCGGCCGCCTTCGCGCTCATGGCCTCCGTGTACGTGCCCGGCCACACCGTCATGCCGCCGCGCTCCAACTCGGCGACCGCGCTAACGGTGGCATCTAGGAAGTCGCGGTCGTGAGAGACGATCAACATCGTGGCCTTGCTTGCGCGCACCCACTCCTCCAACCAGGTAAGGCCGGCGGCGTCTAGGTGGTTGGTTGGCTCGTCGAGGAGGTAGACGTCGGCTGGCGCCAAGAGTTGCCTTGCCAGACCCAAGCGCCGCGCCTGGCCGCCAGATAGTTCGTTCACCCGCCCAGTTGCGCTCAGGCCGAGGCCCGCGAGCACGGCCTCGACGCGCGCCCCGAAGTCGTAACCGCCGAGCATGCGGAAGCGCTCCTCGGCCTCGGCATGGCGGTCGAGGGCCGCCGCGCTCGGGTCCTCGAGGGCGGCCTGCGCCGCGGTCAGCTCTGTCGTCGCGGACCGCAACTCCGGCGGGGTAAGTGCAGCTAGCAGGTCGTGCTCACCCGCGGTGGCGGATTGCTCGAGGTAGGCGACGCGGCCCTCTGCCGTGACGCTGCCGAAGTCGGGCGCGAGAACCTCTGCCGCTATGCGTAGGAGCGTCGTCTTACCGCTCCCGTTAGGCCCGATGAGCGCGACCTTCTGGCCGCGGCCCACTTTCAAGTTGACATCGGAAAAAACGGTGGTATCGCCGTAGCGTTTAGCTACGGCCCTTAACTGCAAACTCACACTGATCTCCTAACGGAGTGAACGAAGTACCGGTGGGGTTCTCGTCTTCAGTGTGCGTTGCGCATTATCAGAGTAGGCCTTCCGCAAGGGGGTGAGGGACCGGCGCTGGTTATCCGGCGCGGGCGCCTAGGAGCATAACAGGAGTTCTGTTAGGGCCGCGTCTCTCGGCCCTAACAGAACGAGAGGTGATCCTCAGACTAGTTGAGTCTGATGGCGTAGTACGTGCATGACCCAGTCCAGACGGTCAGTGACTTGTTGCGCGCCGCCTCGGGCGCCCTCACGGTCACGCTCACGTAACACGGGTCGGTGGCCTCGCCCGTGTTGCCAGGCATGCCGGGCACCCAATCGCTGCTACTCGAGCCGATGGTGGACGAGATCGGGTGGTACGCGCCCTGGTAGTAGACGTACAGGCGCCAGTCGTAGGCAAGCGTCTCGTTGTCTGGGTTCTCGACGGTCACGTAAGCCGAGTGCCTGCGCGAATCCGTCGTCTCCCCGACGAAGCGGCACCCGTTGTCCATGAGGCGGATGGTCGCCCCCAAGGCTACCGAGGTGTTCAGGCAGAAGTAGGCGCCGCCGCCCAGGTCCCTGAACTCGCGGGCCTGCATGCCGAAAGCGGTCACTCGTGGGTAGGGATTGGGCGGGGGCGGCTGCACGTCGAGGGTGGTGCTGCGGGTCGTGCGCAGGCCGTCGGCATCTGTGGTGGTGGCAGTGACGGTGCGGGCGCCCTGCGTGCCGAACGTGACGGCTACTTGGCAGCCACTGGTTGGCGTAAGCGTATCCGGCGCCGTTACCGTCCAGGTCATCCTGCTGCATAGTCCCGTCGTGCCCGCGTCGTTGATGTCCTGCACGTTGGCTGTCAGCGCGTAGGCCTCGCCCTGGTAGGCCGTTGGTCCGCCCGTGAAAGCGATGGTTGGCGCCGAGTTGACGACGTTGGCAGTGAAAGTGCGCTGCGTGACGTTACCTGCGTACGTTGCCTTGACGGTGATGGTGCGCGCGCCGACGGAAGTGAAGGTGCGCACGAGGCTGGCAGGGAACGAGTAGGGAGCGGTGTTCCAGGCGCCGCTGTAGAGGGTGCCATCCACCGAGGAACTGACCACCAAGTTGACCGAGGCGGCCACCGAGTGCGAAACGCCGAAGGAGAAAGCCAGGTCCTTCGGTACCCTCAGGTCGATGGTGGTGCTGGGGATCTTGATGCTGACGGCCGGCGCCTCGGTGCTGCCAGGGTTGGCCTGCTCGCCCGTCCACCTCGAACTGCGGCGCGTATCGAACTGCATGACGTCGAGGCTGTTGAAGCGCGTCCGCACGTAGTCGGCAGGCACGTACCAGTAACCGCCGTCGCCGCTGCCGCAACCCCACGAGTTCTTGACCAGGAAGTAGCCGCCGCCTCCGATGTTGTAGGTGTAAGACGGTGTCGAGAGCTGCTCGTTGCTCAAGAACGCCACGATCTGCACCGCGTGGCCGCCGTAACTTCCGTCTACTAGGTCGCCCTCGCCGTTCCTGTACTGCTTGGAGTAGTCGGTCACGACGCCGCCCGCCGCGGTCATGAAGCCCTCGTAGACGGGGAAGCTCGCGAGGAGCACGTGGCCCTGGGCGAGGAGGTTGCGATAGTTAGCGAGGTTGAAAGCTTGGCCGCTGCTCCAGACCTGCACGGCCTTGCTAGCCGGCACGCCAGCGCCGCTAAAGGTGATGGTCTTGTAACCGCAGAAGGTGAAGACGAACGTCGTGCAGTAAGTGGGGCTCTGGTGGGCCGTTTCTGAACACCAGCCCGCGTTCGGCCCTTGGCCGTATGGGTTGCACGCGCCGGCGAAGTCGGCGGCCGAACCGTCCTTGGTGCTGGCGCGGTTAGGGGAGCCGTTATAGGTCCAGCTAGACTCGTTCGGAAGGCTCTGGCCCTTGCTGACGGCCGTGTTCAAGGCCACGCGCGCGTTGTAGCCCTCGGAGTAATCCTCGGAGTCCCAGTCCTCCTTGACCTTGTTCACGAGGAACTGTTCGGAGAGGTTGACGCTTAGGCCGTTCTGCACCAGCTCGCGGCTCTCGATGGCGCCGATGGCGGTGAACGCCCAGCAGGTGCCGCGGTTCGCTTGGTTTCTAATGGGCGAGATGAACGACTTGAGTGGGAACCAGAGTCGGGAAGCGAAGTTGCTCGGCCCCGCGCACGCCGCGTCGGTGTCGAGCCCTGCGCCCGCCGACTGCGGCTCGAGGCCAACGTAGCCGGGCGCTACCGGAACCGCCTCGACGTGCGTTAGGTCGAGGTTGGTCACCGTCTCGAGAAGCGTGTTCAGCTGGTCGAGGGCCGCATCGATGGCGCCGATGGCCGCACCCTGCAGGCTAGCTGGGGTCGGCAACTGCGCGCGCAGGTCCGCCGGGACGAGGTCGTAAGAGAGCTGGTAGGCGCTGAGTGCGTTGGCGGCGCTGGTCGCCAACTGGGCGCTGGCTGCGGCGTTCGCCAGGCTCGTGCCCAGCCCCTCCAACCTCACGGTGGCGCCGCCAACGGCGACGCGCACGTCGCCACTGTAAGCGGAAGCGTCCGCAGTTGCCGCGAGGAGGTCGGTAACGTTGGCGCTCGGGTTGGTCAGGCCAGCTAGCAGCGCGCGGTTGGAGGAGAAGTCGGCGGCGCGCGAGGCCACCTGGTCGTCCACGTCCGCCGTGCTCCTAAGCGTGAGCTGCCCAGCGCCGACCATGCGCCGGAACTCGTCCGCCCCGATCATGGTGGCGTCCACTGGCACGCTCGTTGTCCAGGCGTTCTCCTCGACGAACAGGTCGCCGGGGCCCGCCGGTTGCCCGCAAGCGCCGAGGACGCTCAGTAGTAACAGCGTGAGTAGCGTAAGCGCTACCGTTCTCACCTTGGTGCGCATGTGCGCCTCCTTCGTGGTCTGCTGGTCCCTCCGCCGCAGCGGGTGGAGCGCCAGCTCGGCTGGCGGCCTGGGCCGCCCTCGCAAAGGAATGTAGAGGGCGCGTGGTTATGCATCGGTTATAAGTGAGTGAGAGTGGAAGTACTGCTGGGCTCCGCCGAGTGCCCGCGACGCGAGCGCTCGCTAGCGCAGTGGCTGGGCCGGTAGGCGAACCAGCTCTGCTCGGGAGGTCAGCGAGATGCTCGATGTGTTGGCAAGTGCTTGGTGGTCGGTTCTCCTCCGGGGGATCCTGTTCGTGCTCCTCGGCGTCGTCGCCCTGGTCTGGCCAGGAATCACGCTCTTCGCCCTCATCTACGTTTACGCGTTCTTCGCCCTGGGAGAGGGCATCTTCTCGCTGGTCGGGTTGATCGGGCGCTGGAATAGGGGCCCGTGGTGGGCGCAGTTGTAGGGCGGCCTCTTTAGCTTGGCCGCTGGGGTGATCGCGCTGGTACTGCCGGGAATCACCGTCATGGCGCTCCTCTACCTCATCGCTGGTTGGGCATTCGTCCGCGGCATCATGGACATCGTCGTGGCCATAGCACTGCGCAAGGAGATCGACAACGAGTGGCTCTTGATCCTCGCTGGCATCATCTCGATCGCCTTCGGCGTCGTGCTCGCCGTGCAGCCGGGAGCGGGCATGTTGGCGCTGGTGTGGCTGTTGGGTATCTTCGGAATCGCCGGAGGGATCTCGTTGATCGGGTTCTCGCTGCGCCTCAGGAGCTTGAATGGGCGCAAGGACCGCGCTGGTCAAGCAGCGGCCAGGTAACTAGTGAAGTGAAGGCCCCGCGGTTGATCATGCCGCGGGGCCGTTCGTTACGCGCTGTGACTCGTTGGCCTCAATCCGTGCTTGCCGCCCCCACCGCGCGTTCCATGGCCACTTCCGAGGTCCGCGCCCGCGCTCCGAGCGACGCGAGGAAACGCCAGACGAAGAGAACGGTCGTCAGCAGCAGTCCTGGGTAGCCCACGCCCGCAGCTAGGTAGGGGAGGGTGGGGTCGCCGAGTTGGACGCGCGGCAGGTTGAAGCTAAGCAGGCCGAACGTGATGATGAAGCCGAACACCCACATCATGGTCAGCCAGATGCCCGCCTCGAAGCCGGTTAGCCGTTTGCCCCACCCAGAAGTAGGCGCAACGTAGGTGGCTGGGGACGGCGTCGCCTCCGGCAGGCGCACCCGGTGGCCCAGGGTCAGTAGGTCGAAGGTTATGAGCAGCGCTCCCACGAGGAACAGGAACCCGAAGGTCGGCAGCATGGCCTTGTACAGGCCCATGGCGGGGAAGACGTCACCGCCGAACCAGTCGAGGCCGAGGGTGCGGTACACGAACACCTGCACGGTGCCCCCGAGCGCGAACGCGAAGGCGATGCCAAGCATGCCGATGAACACGAGCCAGAACGAGAGCTGCCCGAAGCGCTGGTCGAAGTCCTTGACCTTGCGGACGGCGGGGATGACGAAGTAGGCCGCGCCGATGCCGAGCATGCCGAAGGTGCCGAACATGGCGAGGTGCGCGTGGCTAGGCGTCACCCACGTGCCGTGCGACCAGACGTTGGTGAGGCCGAAAGTCATGGTGAAGCCGAGGATGCCTGCGCCGACCTGCTCGAGCACGGCCGACCCGAGGATGAAGTAGAAGGCCGGTGCGTTCTCCAGCGGTTTTCGGTCGTGATGGGCGTCCATGTAGATGTGCCAGAAGCAGAAGATGAGCGGCAGCGGCTCGAGGGCGCTGAAGAGCGAGCCCCAGAACTGCCAGAACGACGGGGTGCCGATCCAGAAGTAGTGGTGCGCGTTCCCGAGCAGCCCGGAGAGCCACACGAGCGTGACGCCCCAGAAGACGGCGTAACCGACGGCCTTGATATCCGCCTTGAACATCAGCACCAGCAGGATGCCGATGAGGCTGATGTGGATGACCTCCCACACGCCCTCAACCCAGTAGTGGACGACGAACCAGCGGAAGTACTCCTGCAGGTCGATGCGCCCGATGAAGAACATGCCGAACACCCACATGACGGTCAACGCCGACACGCCGATGGCGAGACCCCACTGGATCTCGTTCCACTCGCGCGGGTGAGGGAAGGTGCGCAGCACGACGTACGCGAGGATGACGAAGCCGACGAGGATGATGATGTCGGCCGCGCGCCCGGCCTCCAGGTACTCGAGGCCCTCCTGCAGCCACGGCTGCCCTAGCCACCAGCCAGCCACGCCCTCCTGGGCGAAGTAGATGGTGACGGAGTTCCACACCGTCACGGCTATGAGGGCTACGAAGAGGACGTGGATGAGCCACGGGGCCGCCAACTCACGTTTCGAAAGGAGCGGGCCGACGAAGAGGATGGTGCCGATGAAGCCGGAGAGGATCCAGAGGACGCCCATGTTGACGTGCTCTGAGCGGGCGATGTTGAAGTTGAGGACGCCCGAGAGGAGGGTGGGGTCGGCTTGCTGCATGGACAGGAGCACACCCATGGCTACCTGCACCAGGAACAAGATGAGCATGAGTACGAAGAACCGCAGGCTGAGGCGTTGCGTTCCGTACTTGATCATGGGTTCTCCAAGGAGCGGATGTAGGCGACGACGGCGTTGACCTCGTCGGTGCTCATCACGCCCGCGTAGGCGGGCATCAGGCCGGCTGGGTAGCCGGCTACTACTTGCGCGTCAGGTGCCTCGATGGCTTCGGTGAGGTAGGCGTCGTCTATGACGGCGGTCGCGCCGCCCTCGAGCGGGGTGGTGGTGCCGTAGATGCCGCCCCAGCCGGGGCCGACGAGCCGCGCGCCGTCCGAGGCGTGGCAGGCGAAGCAGCCGTACTGAGTCGCCACTTCCTTACCGTGGGCGGCCGCGTCTATTGGCGCGGTGGCTACGGTTGCGACGGGCGCGCTGGGGGCGGTTGCCACGCTGTTGATGACTGGTGCGGCAACGGGGTGCGTGAGGCCGTCGACTTTGGGGGTGGGCGGCCAGCCCTCGGTGTTCATCTGGGACGTGTACTTGAGGAACGCGATGAGGTTGGAGACCTCGTCGGCCCTGAAGGCCAGGTTGGGCATGAACGACGAGAGGCCGCCGCGGCGCTCGATGCGCTCCTTAGCGCCAGGGTAGGTGGCGTAGTAGGTGTCCAGGTCGGTGATGCCGGACTCGGCGACCTGGTTCTGGCTCTGCAGTTGCACGCGCAGGGCGGCCTCGGTCGGCCACGCGCCCGCCGAGGGCAGGAACGCAGCTAGCCAGGCCGGCCCCGCGGACTCGTAAGTGTTGGTGAGGTCCGGCCCGAAGTACGCGCCGTTCCCGACGATGGTGTGGCAGCCCATGCAGTTGTACGCCTGGAACACGCGCTTGCCGTCGACGGCCCCGAAGGTGTCGGCGTAAACCACGGTGTCAGGGGTGACCTGAACGCGGGTGCTCACGAACGAGAAGGCGGACAGCACGATGAACACGAGGATCATGAACGCGAGGACCAGCAGGGCGGTGCGCCGCCTGCGGCCCTCGACGTGATCGTGGAGTTCGTCGGCAGCCATCAGCGAGGCCCCTGAGCCGCGGCGCCGTGCGCCTCGTGGTCGTGGTGAGCGTGGTCGTGGCCCGCGTGGTCGTGGTCACCATGACCATCGTGGCCGTGACCCTCGTGGACGAACATGGTTCTCAGCGCCCTGAAGAAGACGTAGAAGACGAACACGGCGAGGATGAACCCCAGGATGAAGTACACCCACCAAGCCGCGTGCGACTCCGCGAAGTAGCTGAACGAGCGCCAGTAGGGCCAAGAGAGCCCGAAGCCCACTGCGCTGGCCAGAACGGAGAGTGTCAGGTCGATAGACCTCTGCATGTGCTGCTACTCCTCTCCGGACCGCGAACCTCGATGGGGGGATGGCTCCTCGAGGGGCGCGGCCCGCCGACACAATCTTGGACGTTAACGTCCTCGTTATAGTGCCGCGGCTGGGTGCGCGGTACGGGCGCGGTGGCGCGGAAGTACACAAGCGGCAGCGCAGTAGGGGTTGAGTAGGTCGAGAGTATGACTGAGTTCGTGGGGGTAGGGCGTAGCTAGACGGCGGCGCCATGCGGGGTTTAGGGGCCCTGTACGACCTCGGCGACTGCCAAGTTGCGCGCGAACTATCCAACGGACCCAGTTGACGCAACTGGTATAGAAAAGGTATATCTTTTAGTGCAGACCATGTATCGAGCTACAGGGGCTCCCGACATTGGGTTGGCGTCCGCCGTGGCTCAGCGATTTGGAGTGATGGCATGACGCGATTCATCCGCCTAGCCGCCCTGTTGCTCTCGACGCTATTCCTGGCCTCCGCCGTTGCGCAGACCAACCTCACGTTCTGGTCATGGCGCACCGAGGACGTCGCCGCCTACGAGAAGTTCATCGACGCGTTCCACGCCGAGAACCCAGACATCAACGTCACGTTCACGCCCTACCTCAACACCGAATACAACACCATCATGGCCACGGCACTGCAGGCCGGGGGTGGCCCCGATATCGTGCACCTGCGCGCCTACGGAGGCATGGAGTCCCTGGCTGGCGCCGGTCTCCTAACGCGCCTAGACGGCAAAGTCGCGGCCCTCGCAGGCTTCGACAAGGGCATCTTGCTAGGCGCCACCAACCGCGCAGACGGCGGCGTTTACGGCGTGCCGTTCGCGCTTCAGACCGTGCAGGTCCTCTACAACACCGCCATGTTCGAGCGCTTGGGCCTCAGCGAGCCGACCACCTGGGCCGAGTTCCTGGCGGTTGGCGATGCCCTCAAGGCCTCCGGCGTCTACGCGCTAGCGAACGGCGGCAAGGACCCCTGGGCACTAGAGACGATGTTCGGCGCCGTTGCCCCCACCTTCTACGGCTGCACACCGTTCTTCGAAGAGATCACGGCTGGCGGAACGAACTTCCTCGACCCGCGCTTCGAGGCGGGGCTGCAGCGCATGCTCGACTTGCGCCCGTACATGGCCGACAACTTCATGGGCGTGGCCTACACCGATATGCAGACCCTGTTCGCGTTCGAGCAGGCCGGCATGCTCATCGGCGGTAGCTACGAGCTCGGCAACATGGCGAGCCTCAACCCCGACCTCAAGATCGGCTCGTTCGCCGTTCCAGCCGACGATGCCGCCACGCCAAGCTGCATCAGCTACTACGTCGACGGCTCGTACGGCATCAACGCAGCCAGTCCGCACCAGGCGGAGGCCTTGCGCTTCATCGAGTTCCTCGCCAGCCAGGAGTTCGGCCAGATGTTCACGGACACCCTGCAGCAGATCTCGGCCGTGCCAGGCACGCTCCCGACCAGCAAGCCGCTGGCTGAGATGGTCGACCTCATGAACGCCGAAGGCACTCCGTACCTCATGCTCACGGCCTTCCGCTTCGGTCAACCGAGCGGGTCGACTCTCCTACAGAACGAGATGCAGGCCGCCATGGCAGGAGACCGCACCGTGGCCGACGTAGCCGCCAATATCCAGCGCGGCGTGGCCGAATGGTTCGTACCGTTTCAGTAACGCAGTCCGTTAGTTAGCCGAGTTGGGGCGCCGCGCTACTAGGGGCGGCGCCCCAACCGCCATTGAGCCAGTGCCACACGGGAGGTGCGCATGCGTCGGAGGCGTAGCTGGTGGGGGAGGAACGGCCACCTGGTGCTGTTCCTCGCGCCCGCAGCGCTGCTTTACGGCATGTTCATGGCTTACCCGCTGTTGTCTTCGCTGAGTTACAGCTTCTTCGAGTGGGACGGCCTCGTGCGCCGCGGTTTCATCGGCCTGAAGAACTTCGTAAGCGTCCTCACCCGCTGGCCGTACAACGAGCGCTTCTGGTCTGCCCTCACGCACAACGCCTATTTCTTCGTGATCACGTTCGCAGTTCAGACGACCCTTGGCCTGTTCGTAGCCGTGCTGCTCGCGCGAAAATGGCGCGCCTTCGCGTTCTTTCAAGCCGCTTATTTCCTCCCCCACACGCTCTCGCTCGTCGTCGTCGGCTTCTTGTGGCGCATGCTCCTCAACCCCACCTGGGGCGCCCTCGCGCAAGGCCTCAGGCGGTTAGGCCTACCCGCTGCAGTGCAACCGTGGCTAGGGCAGAGCAACACCGCTCTCACGGCGGTGGTGCTGGTCAACTCGTGGGCGTGGCTAGGGTTCCCGATCCTCGTTTACTTGGCGGCCGTGCAGGCCATCCCGCGCGAGTACCACGAGGCCGCGCTCGTGGACGGCTCCAGCCCCTGGCAGAGCTTCCGCTACATTACGCTGCCGCTCCTCATGCCCACGCTAGCGATGGTCACTATCTTGACGTTCATCTGGAACTTCAACGCGTTCGAGCTCGTGTTCGTCATGCAGGGCGCGTCCGGAGCGCCCGCCTACGCCACCGACCTCCTCGCCACCTTCTTCTACCGTACGGCGTTCGGTGACCCCACTACGGGCGGCGAGCCGGGGCAGATCGGGCTGGCGGCGGCCATCGGGGTGCTCATGCTCATCATCATCGGCGTCGTCTCGGCGTTCGGCGTGCGCTTCATGACCGCCAGGCAGGCGGAGAACTGAAGTGCGCAGCCGACGCGTTTCCGCCACCTTCATCTACCTGTTCCTCGCCGTGATCGCGGTGGTGTTCCTCTACCCAGTGGCGCTCATGGTGCTAACGGCCTTCAAGACGACCCCGGAGATCTTCAAGAACCCCTTCGGCTTGCCTGCCGAACTCACCTTCAAGGGGTTCCGCACCGTGTGGGAGCGCGCTAACTTCGGCAACTACTTGCGCAACAGCTTGCTGATCACGAGCGCGTCGGCGCTCCTGTTGGTTGCTACGGCGGCCCCCGCCGCGTACGCCCTCGCCCGCTACTCTTTCAGGTTGCGAGGGGCGCTCTTCCTCTTCTTCCTCGCTGGCATCATGATCCCCATCCGGCTCGGCATCTTGCCGCTCTACTTGCTCATGCGCGACCTTGGGCTCATCGACACGCCGTTCGCGCTCATCCTCACCTACGCGGCGTCTGGCACGCCGATGGCGGTGTTCTTGCTCTCCGTGTTCTTCCGCAACCTACCCCGTGAACTGGAGGACGCGGCGCGCATCGACGGCTGCACGGAGTGGCAGACCTTCTACCGCGTCATGCTGCCGCTCGTGAAACCCGGTCTAGCGACGGTGATCATCATCAACGTGGTGCCATGGTGGAACGACTTCTTCTTCCCCCTCCTGTTCCTCACCTCCAACACCTGGAAGACCATCCCGCTCGGCATGCAGATCTTCTTCGGTCAACACCTCATCGACTGGAGCCTCGTCTTCAGCGGGATGGTGCTGGCCAGCCTGCCGCTGCTGGTGGTCTACCTGGTCATGTCTAGACAGTTCATCGAGGGGTTGACGGCGGGGGCGGTGAAAGGCTGATGCAGCTCGGGATCGACTCGCTGCTGCAAACTCCCGAGCGTTACCTCGAGGGCCGAAGAGTGGCGTTGCTCGCCAACCAGGCGTCACTAGCGTCGGACGGACGCCCGACCCTCGAAGCGATGCGGAACCACCCAGGCATCGACCTCGTGGCCCTCCTCACGCCCGAGCATGGTTGGAGCGGCTACGAGGACGACGCCACCCCGATCGGTGACAGGCGCGACCCGCGCACGGGACTGGCCCTGCACAGCTTGTACGGGCCGCGCCGTAGACCCGCGCCCGCCATCCTCGCGGACCTCGACGCCGTGATCATCGATGTTCGAGAGGTGGGAGTGCGCTGCTACACCTACGCCACCACGGCCGTTCTGCTGTGCGAGGCCGCTGCCGGGGCGGGCACGCGCGTGGTGCTCTGTGACAGACCGAGCATGCTGGGGCCGCGCGTCGATGGTCCGGCCTTAGACCCAGATCGCCGCTCGTTCCTCGGGTACCTCGATGTTCCGTTCCAGCACGGCCGTACCTTGGGGGAGGTCGTGGCTTGGGGCGTGCGCGGCGTTGCTGTCGACCTGGTGGTCGCTCCGGCAGCGGCTGGCGCGGGTCCAGCAGGTGTGGCGAACGGCGTGTTCGTCCCGCCATCGCCAGGCCTGCCAAGTGCCAACGCCGTGGCGCTGTACCCCGGCCTGGTGTTGCTCGAGGGCACGAACCTGAACGAGGGGCGCGGCACGACGCTGCCGTTCCAACTCCTGGGCGCCCCGTGGCTGGACGGCTACGCGTTGGCTGGGGAGCTTAACGAGCTCGGGCTTCCCGGTCTGCTGTTTCGCCCCGTTTCCTACGTGCCGCGCAGCGATACCCACGCCGGCAAGCTCTGCCATGGCGTGCAGCTGCACGTAACAGCTCGGGCGCTGCTGAGGCCACTTGAAGCGGTGATCACGGTGTTGGGCCACATACGCGCGCAGCACCCTAGCGAGTTCATGTGGGTGCGAGCAGCTGACAAACCCTGGAGCAAGCTCCCTGGCGCTGGCGAGCCTTGGCACGAACCCGTGACCGGCTACCTGATCGATTGGCTGGCAGGCGACGGGAGCGTGCGGGCGGTGGTCGATGGCGCCAGGCCCCTCGAGGCGGCGAGCTCGGACTGGGCGAAGGTGGCATTAACTTGGCAGCGCGAGTTCGAGGAGTTCAAGGAGAAGGGCTAGGCGCTGAGCCGTGTTCCTGGCGCAGCTTCAGGTTGCCGCGGCTGGCGACCGCAAGCCCAAAGCGCGCTAGTTGGAGGCAACAAAAAAACGCGCTCTCGCGCGTTCGATATCTTCAACATACGCCTGTATGCGGTATTCGTCAAGGGGTTGCAGGCGGGTGGGGGTTTCTGGCGTCGTAACGGGGGTGGAGGGCGGCAGCTGGTTGGCTCGTCGTAATGATGATGGCCCGCGCGCTGGTGGGGGCGGGCCATCATCTCAGTTCAGCTAGTTAGCGATCGGTGCGGCA
Source organism: uncultured Trueperaceae bacterium (assembly GCA_937907415.1). The sequence continues at coordinate 12,331 of CALCHY010000229.1, read as the reverse complement.
AGCAGTCAACGCCGTCAGCGCATGCGATGGTTCTGACCGCCTGGCCTAAACGGCTGCATGCCTTCCCAACCGCGGCCGCCAGGGGCACCACCTGGGAACATGCCGTGAAGTTGCATGCCGCTAGCACCAGCGCGCAGGCCGCGGCCGAAGGCGCTTGACTGTAGGAACGAGCCGCGAACTTCGGGGTGAGCCGTTACGAAGGCTTCAAGATCGGCCGTCAGTTGCTCTTGCGTGCGGGTGACGTCGGCCGATTGGGTTGCCACCTCGCCCGCTGCTAGCTCGCGCGCAACGGTTGGGGACTCACCCGCTTCGAGCGCAGCAACGTAGGCCTGCAGCCTGGCGACTTCTAGTTCCTGCTGCGAAGTCCGCAATGCCTCCATGCGGTCGAGGAGCGCCGTCGCCTCAGCTCGCGCCTCCTCCGGGAGTGCGTTCAATAGCGTGAGCCTGGCCGCGCTTTGGCGTAAGTCGCGCAATGTCTCCGCCAAGGCGTTGGCCTGGCTGGCGGGCGCGGTTGTTGCCTGCTGGGCCATGGCGACCGGTCCGGCCATGAGCGCCACTAGACTGCCAACAATGAGTGTGCGTCTGAACATTCGGCTTTCACCTCCACGAACGACGTTGGTGCGTCGTTCGGTTAAGCATTCGCCACGTGTGTGGAGGTTGTTGGGAGATGCGGCCAGCCGGGGTAGGCGCCGTGCACGAGTTCTGCACGATCGGCCGTTAGCATCGATCACGGGCGTGAGTACGGAGGAGACATGAAAGTGTTGGTGGTTGAGGACGAGGCCGGGATCTCGCGCACGCTCGACGCCTACTTGCGGCGCGACGGGTACGCAACCGAAGTTGCGGCCACGGGAAGGCAGGCGCTCACCCTGTTCCGCGCGGCGCGGCCTGACCTGGTGCTCCTAGACGTCTTGCTGCCAGAGTTGGACGGCTTCGAGGTGCTCAAGACCATCCGCCGCGAGAGCGACGTGCCCGTGATCATGCTTACCGCCCGCAGCGAGGAGGTAGATCGGCTCGTCGGGCTTGGCCTCGGCGCAGACGATTACGTCGTCAAGCCGTTCTCGTTCCGCGAGGTGATGGCGCGGGTCAAGGCCGTGCTAAGGCGCACGCTGCCAACGCCTGACCGTGGCACTCGGCCGCTGACGGTGGGGCGGCTAGTGGTTGACCTGGATGCCGTTAGCGCTAGCCTTGCCGGCGAGGAGCTGCAGTTGACGACCACGGAGTTCCGCCTACTAGCCACGCTCGCCGCGGCGCCCGGCCGCGTCTTCAGCCGTGCCGAGCTTATCGAGAAGGCCTTGCCAGACAGTGACATCCTCGAGCGCACCCTCGACTCGCACGTCAAGAACTTGCGGCGCAAACTAGCTGGCGCTGGCGGCAGCGAGCTCCTTGGCACCGTGCGCGGCGTAGGGTTCCGGCTGGTGGAGCGACCATGAGCCGCTTGAGCGCCAAGCTGCTGCTCGCGTTCGTCAGCTTGACCCTACTGACCATCCTCCTGATAGCCGTAACGCAGGCGCGCTCCATTGCGCGAGAGAACACCACCCTGCCGCTCGGCGAGCGCGCGCGACTGGCGCCGGGCGACGTGGCCAGGCGTTTTCTGCGGAACGGCCGAGTAGTTCCCGGTGAGGGCTGGACGGCGGTCGTAACACCACGCCTCGGCGCTCGGATCCAAGGGCTTCAAAGCGGTGAGGAGGTCTCGCGCGCGACCCTCTTGGCCGCGGTGCGCGACTCCCTCGAGCAGCGAACTGCCTCCTTGGTCGGCTCCAGCGTCATCGCACTGCTAGCAGCGGTGGCGTTGGCCCTCGCGTTAGCGCGCGTCATCGCTCGGCCGGTAGAGGCGGTGACGCGAGCGGCGGGCCGGGTGGCGGCCGGCGACTTGACGGTGCGCCTCCCTGCCCCCGCCGCAGTTGGGCCGAATGTCAGCGAGACAACGCGGTTGGCGCACAGCTTCAATGTCATGGCCGACAGCCTTGAGCGCCTGGAGGCCGACCGCCAGGCCATGGTGGCGGACGTGGCGCATGAACTGCGCACCCCGCTGACCATCATGCGGGGCCGCCTCGAGGCCATGGAGGACGGCGTCGCCGACCTTTCGCTAGACGAGGTTCGCGACCTCCACGCCCAAGTTCTCGCCTTGAGCAGGTTGGTTGAAGACCTGCGCGTGCTGTCGCTAGCAGATGCCGGCAAGCTGTCACTGCAGCGCAGCAACTTTGACCTCGTCGAGCTAGCCCGCGCCGTGACCGCAAGCGCCCAGGTGCAGGCGAACCCAAAAGCTGTAACGCTGGCGGCGCAAGGCGCTGGTCCCGTCACGGTTAACGCTGACCGCGACCGCCTTCGTCAAGTGATGCTAAACCTGCTAGACAACGCCATCCGCTACTCCCCACCAGGCGGCCGCGTGACGATCGACGTGCACCAAGACGCCAGCGGCCCAAGCTTCTCCGTCAGCGATGAAGGCCCCGGCGTGCCCGTTGGTTCCGAGACGACCATCTTCAAGCGCTTCGCAAGGGCCGACCCAGCCCGCAGCCGCGACGGCGGCGGCAGCGGGCTCGGCCTCGCCATCGTCGGCGCTATCGTCGAGTTGCACGGGGGCAGTGTGACGGCTGCGAACGCCAGCGCGGGCGGTGCGGTGTTCACGGTGCGGTTGTAACGGCGCCATGCTGCGTTGGTTATAGCGCGCCGTTTCTACATGGTGGGCACAGCAAATCCGCGCCGTCCTCATTGAATGCCTACGCGACGACGAGGTGCAACGCGCGCGGTTGCCGCAGGCTCACGGGAGTTGAGGTGAGATGGGCAAGTCGTGGGTGTTCGGGCTGGTGCATGCACGTCTAGCGACCGGCAGCGGTTGCTGAGAGGGATTCCTCGGCGTCATTATCTGTCGCTCGGCTAGGCTAGTTTCAACGCAAAGGGAACGGGTCGGGGCCGCTAACGAAGGTGGGGTCAGCCCAGACTAGCGCTGGGCTGACCGGTTAACGAAGGGCCGCTGGCGTCCAGTGGCATCTTTGCACCATGTCGACTCAAGAGTGACCCGATGAACCCTCAATGAAAGGAGCGATGGGCACATGGCGAGTCAGATTCTATCGCGACGAGGTGGCGAGAAGCTGGAGCAGGGTGTATGGATCCGCTTGAAAACTGAACACGGATGACCTAGAGTTTTCTCGACCCTATGAAGTACAGGGGAACTCGGGGTTGGAAAGGAGGGAGTAGATCAGGGTTGCAACGGAGACCGAAGCGGACTAGCAGTAACCGCGGCGTCTTCGGGTTCCTAGGGGTATGCAGGACGCCGCCCACCTTGGACGGCGTCCCTGGCTCAACAAACTCAGTTGAGCAGAACGAGAGGATGAACCATGACCGAGAAGCTGAACATCAACCATCTGAACGCAGCCGCTCGCCCGGGAGGCTCTAGCACGCTGTCGTCGGTGACCCGCTTACAGCCGGCCGCCGGCGCGCACGCCTCCGTGGCCCCGGCCAAGTATTTGAAGGGCACGACCCCGACGTACATCTTCGAAGATCGTTTCGTAGACGGGAAAAGCGTGTTGACGGTGATGCTCGACAGTAAGTCATCGGTCGGCAACCGCATGGAGTCCGCGATAAACGACGCCATCGACGAGGGACATACCCTGCTCAGCAAGATTCCACGCATCGAGGTAACCTACGTGGGCGCCGGCTGGGAACCCAGGTTCCGCTGCCTGACGCTGCCCCATAGGGCATATGACGCCCACATCCGCGCCGGGACCGTCGACGGAACGCCGACCACGCAGTACGCGCCGTACATCGCGGCGCGCGATGCCGACCCTTCCGATGCCCTTGCCATGGCCGAGATGAGCGTCGGGACGTTGGCTTTCGGCGGCTGGGACTCGAGCAGACGCGCACGGCAGGGCAGGTTCCCTAGCCTAATGGTGGGCGAGATAATTGGAGTGCTAGCCAACCAAGACTCCGTAGAACCGCGACCCGCGCGCCACTCTGGTGCCCGCGTAGACCCGTTGGCCATGGGCTTCAAGATGGACGCATCAGACCTCAAGAAGATTTTGGAGCCGCAGAAGCACGAGTACAGCAGCGCACTCAAGAGTTCAGCGCAGCTCAAAGTTTCCCAACTTGGGCTTGGAGCCATCCCACCAACCGCCGACGGCCTCGCCGGCATCGCCACCCAGGACATCCTTCGTTCGCACGTCTTGAGCTTCGCGCTTGCGCGGCGCATGCGCTTCGGGAAGGGTCCAGAGGGCGACGCGGCCATCAGGGTCCTGATTCTGGCGGTGCTTATCAATGCCATGGCCCGCAGTGACAGCGAGCTTTACCTGCGCGCCAACTGCCATTTGACCGAGGCGAGCGAGTCGGTCGTGCGACTTGACGGACGGCACGGCAAGGCAATTGAGCTCAATCCCATCACCGTCTCCCAGGCCGACGCCCTACTTGAGGAGGCGTACGCAGCGGCCTCCAAACACGGCATTTCATGGCACGGCACGAGCCTAGAAGTCTTAGGCAACCCAATCATCTTGGGCGCAGCCGAAGATTCCGAGAACTGACGGCTGGTGGCACGGTGAGCCTAACGATCAGTGCAGAGTTCACGATGGGCACCTACCAAGGTAGAGGCCCGACCGGAGCACCCGAGCCTTTTCCCGAGGTAGATAGGCTATTCGCTGCCTTCACCGCAGCTGCTGGCGCCGGACCATACGCCGAAGAGGTGGCAGGGGGCCTGCGTATCTCCGGTAGACATAGACCGGCGCTCGACTGGATGCAGTCGAACCCGCCAGACAGCATCTACATTCCGGACTATCGCTTCAACGTGCCGAACGTTACGGCTTTCCGCCGGACCGGCCTACGCAGCAAGGGCAAGTACTCCCAGCCGACCTCGCGCGACGCGGTCGCGCGAAGCAGCTTCGAAGGAGCGCTTACGTGGCGTTGGGTCGAGGCGCCTGGGCCCGAGATCGTGACTGCTCTCGAGGAACTGGCTGCGGAGGTCGCGTACCTGGGAGAGGCTAACTCACCCGTGCTGGTGCAGGTGTTGTTGGACGCGCCGCTCGAGCCTGAGGCGTTGAAGCGGGTCCCCGAGACTGACTTGTTCCCCGCGGGAGCGGTTTCTATCTCCACGCCTTCACCGGGGAGGTTGACCTTCCTCGAGGCGGCCTATGCGGCCACCCGAGCCCCAGGTAAGGCGGAAAGGGCGGCAGCACTCAACGAGGAAGAAGAGCAGGCGGCCTGGTCGTCAGCCGGACGCAAGCTGCGTTGGTACCGGCACGCCGAGGCCGCGCCGAGCGCTACGAGCGCGCCCTGGGTCGGGGCCGTTGTCATCGAGGCACAGGCAGAGGCTGGTACGCATTGGCCGCCGAGGGCGAACGACCAACTGGCCTGGTCCCTGGCATTACACAAAGCGTTGGCGAGGGCACTCGACCCTGCGGCCCCGCCGATCATCACTGGTCACTATCCACCAAACTCGAAGCTCCCTGCCAATCGCCTAGCCATCCACATCGTTGGCCAGCAAGACCCGATTGGTTGGCGGCCTAGCCGCGGCATCGAAGGATCGTTTGCACTCCTGATGCCTGCTGGAGCCACTGCCGAAGATCAGAGCGCCATATTGAGTGGCGTGCAGTCGCTGATCGGAAGGAAGGTCTACAGGGGCAGAGATGGTGCAGTGACCCTCACGGATATGAGGTTCGTCGAGGGACGCGAGTTTTGGCGCCCGGTAGCCGACGGCCTGAGGCGGTTGTTCGTTCCCAGACCATTTGTCATTGCGGACACGCGCAGCCAGAGGGGCGCAAGGGGAACCAAGGCTTGGGGGCTCGAAAAGGCCGCGCTCCTGTCCATCGGCATGGTCTGGAGGGACCTCCTTGGGCTAGAGGGCAAGGGAGCGGCTTTCTATCACGACCTCGTCGATGCGATGCGCAGTCGTGTGGTCGTGCACAACCCCAAACAGGTGGTGGGCCAAGAGCTCGTACGATTTGTCCACCGCGTGAACCCTTCGAACGTGCTCACTGCATACACGGCTTTGCTGGAGTTCACGAATCTTGAGCAGCCGCGAGCGCCAGTTGCATTGGGCCAGTCCCGCCATCTGGGTGTGGGGCTGCTGGTTCCAGTCGACCTGCCGGGAACGGTCTTCGACGAGGACGGCGGCCTCTCATGGGCCTGACAGTCGCAGACTTTCCGACTTTCTTCGAGGCGCTCAACGGTTACCCACCATTCGACTGGCAGATCCGGCTCCTCGAGCTTGTCGCCACCACGGGCCGGTGGCCCGATCGCATCGCGGCGCCTACTGGGTCAGGCAAGACTAGCGTGATAGACGTTCACGTCTTCGCCAATGCGCTCGTACAGGCCAGGGAGGGGCACGGAGTGCCGCGCAGATTGGCCATGACCGTGAACCGCCGCGCCTTGATCGACGACCACGCACAACATGCGGGCATGATTGCCAGAGCCCTTGCGGCCGCACAAGCAGATCCGTCTGGGGACTCCCTTCCAATCATCAACGAAGTCGCTGATCTGTTGTTGGCGCGCGCTGGCCAAGGTACCGCGTTCACCGGGGCTGTTCCCCTCGCGGTTCACACCGTGCGGGGCGGCCTTTCACTGGACAGGTCGTGGCACTCGTCTCCTACCGCCGTGGCAGTCATTTGCGCCACGCCTGACATGTGGGGCAGCCGGGCACTATTCAGAGGCCATGGGAGCTCACTGAACGCTCGGCCCATGGAGGCTGGACTCCTGGCCTTCGATTCTGTGCTAATCGTGGACGAGGCGCACCTGAACCGACAACTACTGCTGACCGCTAGGCGCATCGCTCAGCTTCAGTCGATGTGTGGCGAGGTCATCGGCCCCCCTGTCCTACAGGTCGTGGAGACTACTGCCACACCCGCTAGAAGTAACGAGGTCGCGGAGGTGCAGGTGGTGGTGGACGAGGCCACGCTCGGCACTGGCACGGCGGACAACGAATTGCGGAGGAGGCTTAGCACGCCAAAGCCAGTCAGCCTCCGCCTCACGGGCACGAGGCGCTCGAAAGATAATGCGCTTCTTGAGGCCCTGGTCGAAGAGTGCCTGCGCCTCGCTCAAGATGAACGCTTCGAGGGAGCGCCGATCGGCTGCGTTGTGAACACGGTGCAGCTCGCACTTGACGTTGCGACCCGATTGCAAACTAGTAGCGGCCTTGGTCCTAGTTCCGTCGTGCCGGTCATTGGAGGGCTACGTCAATACGATCGCAGACGCCTCGCTAACCTCTACCCCACGCTCTTGCAGGGCGACGACGACTGGACCAACGCCGACCAGCTGCCCAGATTCGTGGTGGGGACTCAAGCCCTCGAAGTGGGCATCAACATCGACCTGGCAGCCATGGTGAGCGAGCTTGCCCCTGCTGCGGCCTTGGTGCAGAGAGCCGGGCGAGTCAACCGCTTTGGCCGTCGCAACCACGCGGAAGTGGCCGTCGTGGCGCCTGAGGTGGATGATCCAGATGACTCGGGGCCCTACGAGGTTGAGGACCTGCATGAAGCACTTGCGTGGCTGCGGGGCAGGGCGGCCGATGAGAAGGGCCTGGCGCCATTCGCTGTGCAATCGGACCCGCCGCCAGCGGCATCGCCAAGGAGAGTGCTGTTCCAGCGGTTGGAGTGGCACGACGTTGCGTGGCTGTCGCGGACCAACGAAGACACGGTTGCTGTGGAGAGGCGTCTGCCCGGCACGGGCGAAGACCTTACCCTCTGGTTGAGGGACGAACTAACGGCGCGAGCCGAGGCCTTCGTCGTCGTGCGCGGCTATCTGCCAGCCAACGTGGGACTGGCGTTGAAAGTGGCCGAGACCGTGCCCCCGCTGGGAGACGAGCTGTACTCGGTGTCCTTGAGGCGGGCGCGGGAGATCGCCGACGACTTGATGAAACCCGGAGAGTTCCCCGACCGCGACACCCGACTGATCGTGTTCCGCCGCAATCGACCGGAGACCGTAACCGGGCCAGGCGAGCTGATGCCGGGTGACACGCTCGTCGTACCACCCGGCACGAGCATCCTTACTTCACGGCGGAGAGATAAGAGTGACAAGAACACAGAGCCATCGCTTGACTCCTTCGCAACCGCGGACGTGCTGGACGAGGTAGCAACGTCGGAAGTCATGTCGGGGCAAACGTCTGAAGAGCCTTACTGGCAGCTTAGAATGCTCATCCCGGCAACGACCGAGACTACAAGCGAGCGGGCCACCCAAGCAGAGCTCGAGCGCCTGAGCAGGCTACGGGCTACCAAGGAGGCGCTGCTCGCATGGCAAGACGGGGCCGTGGACGGTGAGGCCGCGGCCGGTGACGACGAAGGGCAGGCCAGAGTCCAACGCCTGAACGACATCATCGGATTCCTCGCCGCGTTCGACGATGCCAAAGTAGCGCATAGTGAGCGGGACGCAGGGAAACCCAATTTCTTGAGAGAAGTTACGGCAGAGGATGCCGAGGATGGCTTGCGGCCTGACGTCACGGTAGTTGCCGGTGGCGGACCAGGCGACGAAATTTTCGTCCTGGTGCGCCAACGCAGCCTGCCCGCCGATGACAATCGCAGCGAGACGTCGGCCAGGCGCGTCTACCTGGACGACCACACTCTGGCGGTAGAGCAGCGAGCGGCCGCTATCGCCCGTACCGTTGGGTTGCCAACGGACATCCACGACAGTGTGGTCATGGCGGCGCATGGCCATGACACGGGGAAGGCCGCGAACCGCTTCCAGCGTTACCTTAGCCTAGGTCATCCGCGAGAGAAGCCGCTCGCCAAGAGCGGCCGGTCGATCCCTCGCAAGCTGCGTGCCAAATTGGGGCTGGTCGGTTGGCGCCATGAGCAGCTGTCGGCCGCCGAATACTTCTCGCGGGCCGACCCTGGCGATCAGAGCCGCGATCTGGTCACTTGGCTCATAGGTACTAGCCATGGCTACGGACGCAGTGTCTTCGATGCTACCGCGGCGCGCCTTTTACTCGATTCGCAAGACGAGTTCGGTCAAGGAGTCTGGAACGCCGCCGTCGAGCTTTACGACGACGGCCACTGGGACTCGCTCAACAGTCAACTCCTAACGAAGTTCGGTCCGTGGGGTATTGCCTACCTAGAAGCCATCGTTCGCTCCGCCGACCAGGCGGTAACAAGGGAGGGCCGATGAGCGAACTCACACTGCCCGGTAGCCCGTGGTCGTTTCTGACGAACTTCTCGGCGTTCGGTCTAGCGGCCATCCTTGAAGACGAGTTGGGCACCACTGCCCGGGTCTGGCACAGAACGCTCGACGCCATCACGGTCTCCCTCGACGACGCCACGATCACGCCGGAGGAGATGGCAGCGGCCGTCCACCGGCACGCAAGCCAGCGGTTGGAGTCGTGGGTAACCCTCACGCACGACCACAAGGGAAGCAAGTCAGGGACCATGAGCCCAAGACTCAAACCCGCTGGCGACGCTGATACATGGAGGACCCTGCAGGCAGCCCGGTGGGTCGCCTTCGACGGAACAGGGGCCCCAAGGCGTGGCTGGCTCGATGCCATGTTCATGGGGGCGCTAGGCGAACCAGCGTACTGGTACGTCAACAACAAAGGAGAGAACGAACCCGATCGCGGTGCGAGCGGGTGGGAGATGAAGACCCGCAACCGGGGTGAGGAGTTCGTCCAGAACCGCCTGGCCTTGCTTTGCGCAGCTGTCGCTCAGCGCACCGTCCAGCAGGTTCTCGATGGCCTGACCGGCCGCTCGCCCAAGGATGAGGTGGGGTCCGACAGCCCCTCAAGCAGGACTCCAACCGGATTGAGTGCACCTGCGCCAACAGACAACGCTGTGGCGTGGTGTGCGCTTTGGGGCATCTCACTGTTTCCCGTGGTTCATAACGCTACAACCGGGGTCGGGACGAGCAAGGGAGGAGGCCGACAATCGATGACCGCCGGCGTCATCCGGGGCCTGCCCCAAGCCGAACGCCTTGTGCGCGCCGTCACGTACCTACCGCTCTTCAAAGCGCCAACTCGGCTGGCCAGGGTTCGCACCATTACCGTAAGTGGCGCTTTGGCGAGAGTGGCCGCCAGGGAGAGCCTGAGGGCTTCATCGGCCACCTGGACGCCGAAGGAGCGGGAGAGGTGGGAGCAAGTCATGTTGAGCCTGACGCTTCCGTCAGACGACGACCAATTGCGCCGGAGAGGCTGCACGGCCGTGCTCGTGGGCCAAATCAAGGTGACCGACAACATCAACGCACCGGAGCCGCACGTGGTTGAGGGGCGGCCCGTCATCCTCGCCGAGGAGTGGTCCTAATGGACCGTCCGGACGACCCAATACCCATTAGCCTTGTTGCGCATTGGATGTTCTGTCCGCGGCGGGCGTGGCTCGAAGCCGTGGGGGAGAGAACCGACACCGGCCAGGTGGCCACAGGCGTTTCTGACCATGAACGCACACATGATGCCAGTACGGCCCGCGGAAAGGAGCTGCGGGCCGTTGACGTTGGCCACGCTGCTTGGGGTGTAACGGGCAGAGTAGACACCTTGGAAGAGACTGGCGCGGGGTGGATTGTCAGGGAGTACAAGGCCACGCCGGTGAAACTGAGCGCCGAGGTCACGGAACCCATGCGGGTGCAACTTGCCCTGCAGGCCGCCTGCCTCGAGAGCTCCGGGAACAAGGTCGCGGGAGTAGAAGTCTACTTCACAACCCACAACAGACGTGTGCCAGTCGAGCTAACTGGCGCAGACTACACAGCAGCTGAGGCCGCCGTAACTGCAACCCGGTCAGTGGTCAACTCTGCCAGCGCACCGGCGCCTCTGGTGGACGACCTGAAGTGCATGCGTTGCTCGCACGCATCTGTCTGCTTGCCGGATGAACGCAAGCTCGAGCCCGTGGTGCGCCGAGTCATGGCCGTTGCGCCCGACACCCAGATAGTCCACCTTTCGACCCCAGAGTCTAGGGCGAGCATCAGCAAGGGCCGGGTGATCGTCAAGAAGGGGGACGAGGTCTTAGGTGACGTTCCCATTGAACGAGTCCTTGGCCTCCAGGTGCACGGGAACGTCGACGTATCAGGGGCGCTAATCAGGGAGCTTCTATGGCGAGGCTGTTCGCTCGTGTGGTGCACCGGCGTTGGCCGTGTCGTAGGTTGGGCCAGAAGCGGAACGAGCGCGAACGGCCTGGCGAGAGTCCAGCAGCACGTGGCCTCGGCCGAGGGAAGGCTCGGATTAGCTCGCGAGTTCTTGGCCTCAAAGGTCGCGAATCAGGCTACCCTTCTGCGCCGCGCCGCAGGCAATGGCCCGGACGTCCAGAGGCTTCGAGAGATTCAAGCGCGCATTGGACAGGCCGAAACGTGGCAGGAGACCGTAGGAGCCGAAGGAGAGGCGGCCTCGGTCTACTTCGCGTCCTTCAAGAGAATGTTCGGAGACGACTTCAGCGATAGGTGGGACTGGACCGTCCGCGGAGCGCGCCCTGCACGGGATCCCGTGAACGCCATGCTCAACTACGGTTACGGCATGCTCGTTTCCGACTGCATCCGAGCGCTCGTGTCATGCGGCCTTGATCCCCATGCGGGATTCATCCACTCGAGCAGCCGCAACAAGCCCGCACTCGCCCTCGACCTCATGGAGGAGTTCAGGGCTCCGATAGTCGATTCGGTGGTCATTAACGCCATCAACAACAAAGAAGTAAGGCCCGAGGATTTCGACTCGACACTCGGGACCACAAGGCTCAAGGAGCGCTCTAGACGAGCTCTAATCGCAGGCTACGAGCGGCGTATCCAGACGGAGTTCCGTCACCCCCTCTTCGAGTACACCGTTAGCTGGCGTCGAGCTATCGAGGTACAAGCCCGCCAGATTCTAGGCGTGCTGGACGGCACCCAGGACAAATACGTAGGAATCCGCGTCAGATGAGCACCGAGCCGAGGCGGCTGTTCATCGTGGCCTACGACATACCGGACGACGGCCGTCGGACCAGAGTTGCCAGAACTCTAGAAGGATATGGCGACAGGCTCCAATACAGCGTGTTCGCTGTGGTTGCACGCCCGGCGAAGCTGATACGCCTTCAAGACCGCTTAGAAGCGCAGATCGTGGCGCAAGAGGACTCGATTGCCGTGTTCGACTTGGGCGCGCACGAGAAGAACCGGCTAAAGCGCGTGGTGACCTTCATAGGAGTCAAGCGGGACCTTACGCCGTCTGATGTAATCGTACTTTGACCCAACAAACATGCGAGGGCTCCGACGAGACGGAAAATGCGCGTAGCCCTCGCGTCGGTTTTGTGCCGATGGCAGCGTCGTATGCAGCTTTAGTCCCTTGTGGTCTCGGGTTCATTGTTTAGCGTCCGGGCCGAGCGCTCGCGCCGAATGCGATTGGCCCCCTTGGCTAGGGCGTTATCATCTAGGCGGTTGCTACCGTTTCGACGGTGGCCCTTCATTGAGGCCTGCTGCTTCTCGCGCC
>CALCHY010000228.1 GCA_937907415.1 uncultured Trueperaceae bacterium | reverse complement strand
TGTCTCTTGCGGGTTGACCGCCTAACCCTGGCGGTGCGTACGCCACGCTTGATAGGTCAGTACGTTCCAAAGGAAGTAGCGGTGGTTCTCAGCGCCGGCTACGTGTGCTTGCCAGGCGCGGCGGATCGGCGCGGCATGCAGTCCGGCCGCGGAGAGGGCGTCTGTGGAGAGGAAGGCCTCGGCCCAGTTGCGCATTGGGCCCCTGAGCCACTCGTCGAGCGGTACCGCGAACCCCGCCTTGGGGCGCTCCACCAGAGGTCGCGGGACGTAGCGGTGCACGAGGCGCCTGAGTGGGATCTTGTCCTCGCCGCCCGAGCGCTTCATGTGGATAGGGAGGCGCCAGGCAAAGGCCGCGATGTTGTGGTCGAGTAGGGGCGCGCGCGTCTCCAGCGAGACGCTCATGGCGGCCCTATCTACCTTTACGAGTACGTCGTCTGTCATGTAGTCGACGGCGTCGCGGTACATTAACGTCTCAGAGATGGTGCGTAGTGTCGGGTAGCCGCTCCAGTGGGGAAGCGGTTGTGGGGTTCCGCCCAACAGCAACTGGTCGCCAAACTTCCGCGACGACAGGAAGTTGTCGTAGAGTTCGGCCACGGTCGGTGCCGGGAGTAGGGCAGATATCTTGTGCAGCCTATCGCCGCTCAGTTGGGTGCGCAGTCTACCCGGCAGCACGCGCCCCACGCGGTCCCAGCGCGCGGGCGGCACGAGCCGAATGGCGTTGGCGACCGCCCTACGGGCGGGGACGGGGACCCGCCTCAGCTTGTCCCACGTTCCCTCGGTCCAGCCGTAGCGCTCGTAGCCGCCGAACAGCTCGTCACCGCCGTCACCGGAGAGCGCGACCGTAACTGCCCGGCGCGTGACTTCGGATAGGAGCAGAGTCGGGAGCTGCGACACGTCGGCGAAAGGCTCGTCCCAGATGGCCGGAAGCCGCGCCACGCGGTCGAGCGCCTCATTGGGCGACATCATCACTGTGGTGTGCTCCGTGCCGAGGTGCGCAGCGACCCTCTCGGCGTGCTTCGACTCGTCGTACTCACCTTCCTCGAAGCCGATGGTGAAAGTCTTTATCTTGCCGGTCGAGTGCGCCTGCATGAGCGCGACGACGGCCGACGAGTCGATGCCGCCTGAGAGGAACGCGCCGAGCGGCACGTCGGAGAGCTGCTGACCTCGCACGGAGGCCGAGAGCAGCCTGTCTAGTTCGTCGACCGCGTCCTCGACCGAGCCTGCGAACGGCGCGTCCTCGCCCGCCCGCACCGCGTCGATGAGGCGCCAGTAGAAGGCACGATTGCCTGATAAGAAGTCACCATCGCGGGGTAGCACTGCCATGTCGGCCTCGGTCAGCGTGACGATGCTCCCCGGTAGGAGCTTGGAGGTCGCGCGGTAGATGGTGGCCGGAGCCTGAACGTAGCCATGGCCGAGGAAGAAGTCAAGCGCTGAAGCGTTCACTGCCTTGTCGAACCCGGGCAGCGTCTCGAGGGCCTTCAGCTCCGACGCGAAGGCTATCCCGGAACCGACGCGAGCGACGTAGAGCGGCTTCTCGCCGAACCTGTCGCGCGCCAGCGTGAGCGTCCTTGCCTCGGCGTCCCACAGGCCGAAGGCGAACATGCCAACCGCGGCCTTCAGCGTCTCTTCGATGCCCCATGCCCGCGCGGCCACCAGGAGGGTCTCGGTATCGGACGAACCACGCCAGCCACCCTCTGGCACGGCGCCCTCTGCCTCCAGTCGGCGCCTTAGCTCCTGGTGGTTGTAGATCTCCCCATTGAAGGTGATGACGAAGCGACCGCCTGCCGACGCCATCGGTTGGGCGCCCGCTGCCGACAGTTCGATGACGGCAAGCCTGCGATGACCGAACGTCACCGAATGGTCAGGAGCGATCCATGACCCGGAGGCGTCCGGACCCCTGCACATCAGAGCGTCCGAGGCCGTGTCGATAAGGCCTACCGCGTTGGCGAGGGTTCGATCAAAGGCCCAACCGACGATTCCGCACACGCAGTCACAGTATCAGCAGCGGGGATGGCCGCGCCACTACATTCCGCTGGACGGGGTCCTCAGGCGCGCTTGGAACCGAGCGCCCGAGCGTAGATGGCCTCATAGCCGGCAAGCACATTACCAAGCGAGTACGCGTCGAGCCGGCCCTTGGCGGTGGCAACGCGCTGGGCAACTTCTGGCCCGGCGCGCAGCGTCTCGTTAAGTGCGAGCGCCATGGCCCTAACGTCCGCCACGGGAACTAGTACGCCCGCGGCAGCGCCGAGCAGGTCGCGCACACCCCGAATGTCAGTGCCGATCACCGGGACACCAACGGCCATGGCCTCCATGACGCTGCGCGGCAAACCCTCGCGCTCCGATAGCAGTATCAGGGCGTCGGCAACGGTCATCAGCTGAGGTACGTCGCGCCGATAGCCAAGGAAGTGCACCCTGTTGGCCAAGCCGAGTGCGCTTGCCCGCGCCTTGATGGTCTGCATGGTGGGGCCAATGCCAACCAAGACTAGATGGGCGCTCGTATCGTCGAGCCGGCTCAAGGCTTCAAGCGCGTCAGACTGGCGCTTGTTGGGGGTGAACTCGGCGACCATCAGCACCACCTTGGTGCCGCCCGGCACGCCAATCGCCCTCAGCACCTCTTCTGCTGGGGGTGCGGCAGCGGCTGCTGCAACAAACTCTCCGAGGTCAATCCCTATCCCCGGCACGAGCGACAAGTGGTCGGGGGGCACCAGGTGGCGCTCTAACGCGGCGGCGTGATCGTCTGAGTTGATGACGACGAGCTCGTCCGTCCACGGGCCGGCGATGCGCTCCAGCGTCGAGTAGGCCAGGTTAAGCACGGGGTTGCCGCCGCCATGGAAGTGGAAACCGTGCGCAGTGTAGACGACCGCCGGCCGGGGCCTGGTTCGCGAGGCGGCCAGGCGCGTCACGAACGACGCTACCGGCGTGTGCACGTGAACCAAGTCGTAGCGCTCCCTCGTCAGAAGCGCCCTCATCTCGGAACCGGCCGCTATGTTCGCGAGGTGGAGAGGATTCCTCGACCAGCCGACGTTGTGGACTGCGTCGAACGACCGGGTGCACGCGACATTACTGCTCGCTCCGCGGGCCGCGCCGTCGACCACCCACCCAAGGCTCCGGAAGTGAGTAGCGAATGGCAAGAGAAACGCCTCGATGGTCTCGGGAATCGTGGTGACCTGGAGCAGGCGCACTGACTAGGGCCCGACGGCGAGAACGAGGCGAGATGTGGCGCCGCACATCGGAGGCGGTGACGGCGCGATGAGCATCGCTCGGCATCATAACCTCGCTTAAGACTT